>DASPZJ010000049.1:0-13688 GCA_035636315.1 Thermoplasmata archaeon | reverse complement strand
AGCTCCTCGCCGAGGCTCTTGGCGTACGCCGCCACGTCCTTCGCCCGATCCCGCATCCCTGGCTCCGAGAGGGCCCGCTCCATGAGGACGTTCATCGAGACGGCTCCGTCCTTCGCAAGGGAACGCGCGATCTCGTAGACGCGAACTTTCCACGCCGGAGCGGCGTACAGCGCGATCCGTTTCGGCTTGATTCCGGTGACCTTCAAGATCTCTCGGACGTCAGCGAGGGTCGCCTGCAGCAGAGCTTCAGCGGATTCTGCCTGCGCGTCGATTTCTCCTGGGACGGGCTCGGGATACGACGCCTCGACGACGAATCCATCGCCTCCGATTCGATGCCAGACCTCTTCGCAAGCATGGGGTGCAAACGGAGCGAGGAGCTTCGTCTGGACCTCCACGAACCGACGGGCGATCTCCGATCGGGGCCGGCCCTCCGATCGACGAACGTACCACGACCAAGCGGATTGCAGGTCGAAGTACCCGTGGCGGAGCGCGGCCTTGTAGTTCATCGCCTCCATCGATCCGCGGGTCGCTTGGATCGAGCGGCTCAGGATGCTCAGGAACCACGCATCGATCCCACGCCGTTCCTTCCGCGTGGCCCGGCTCGCCGTGGCGAACCGGACCCATTCGGCGAGCCGATCCGCGGCGACCGCGGCGAAGTCCAGGTCGACGTTCGGATCGTCGAGCCCGTCCCCGGCGTTCGCGACGGCCATCCGGATCGGATCCGCCCCCCACTCCCGGACCGAGTCGCGGATGTACCAGACGTTGCCTTTCGACTTCGACATCTTCCGCCCCGCGAGGCGCACCCAGCCATTCACGCCGTATCCGCGCGGCCAGTGCTCCTTTGGGAAGAGCGCGGTATGGTGGAAGAGGCAGAACGCCATGTGGTTCTGGACGAGATCCTTTCCGGTGTTCCGCAGGTCGACCGGGTACCAGTACAGGAACTCGCGGCGCAGGTCCTCGATCATCGTCGCCGCCACGCCGAGGCGGCTCGCGACGGCCTTCGAGGTCCCCTTGCCGAAGAAGACGTAGTCGAAGAAGGAGTCGTCGAGGCGCTGGGCCCATGGCACGCGGCTGCGGAGGCGCTCGCCTTGGAGCGCGTGCGCGATCGTGTAGTACGCCATGTAGATCGTCGAGTCGCTCAAGGATTCGATCACCCAGTTCGAGTCCCACGGCAGGATCGTGCCGAGCCCGCGGTGGTGGGTGCAGGGCCAGTCCCGCAGCCAATCCGTCACGTTGTCCAGCCACTTCTCGAGCGTCGGTGGGTAGAGGCGCATCGAGTGGAGCGCCTCGTGGACCTTCTCCTTCCACGTCGGATCGCCGTAGGCGAGGAACCACTGGTTGTCCACGATCTTCACGATCGCGGGCGTCATGCATCGACAGACCACGGGCGCGCTCGGCTCGTACATGCGGTCTGCCTGGCCCTTCGACGTCAGCTCCTTCCGGATCTCCTCCTTCGCGACCTCGACCCGTATGCCGGAGAAGGGACCGCAGTTCTCGTTCAGGACGCCCTGGTAGAACCCGGACTTGTAGACTTCCGCTTTCGCGGCCTCGAGCTTCTCGCGCTCCCGTTGGTTCCGGATCCCCATCCGTTCAACGATTTCGACGCCAGGAAGGGGACCCCATCCGGGCGTCCGGATGATGGAGACGGGCTTGATCGCGCGGATGCGGTCCGCGTCGAGGCGGTACTTCGCGAGGAGCGCCTCGTCCTGCTGCAGGTCCCGCAGCGCGACATAGTCGTCGGGTGCGTCGGAGGGGACGCTCGTCACGATTCCGGTCCCGCGGCCCTGGTCGATGAACGAACCCGGCAGGATCGGGATGGCGCGGTTGATCGCCGGCGCGACCGCGTCGAGGCCGATGAGCTCGGAGCCTCGTATCCGGGTCTCGACGGAGATCGACTTGCCCTGCTCGGACAGCTTCATCGCGGCCAGGGCGTTCACGATCCATCGTTCCCCGCCGACTCCCGCGACGACGTACTCGACGTCCGGGTCGACCCACAGGTTCGTCTGGCCGAACACGGTCTCCGGCCGGATCGTCGCCGCGACGAGGAATCGCCCGTCGGCGACGGGGAACTTCAGGAGGGTGTATTCGAGGGGGGTCTCGCCTTCCCCCTCGAGGCGGTCGTGGTCCCCGATCGGCGCTTGGTCGTTCGGACACCAGATGACCGGGTGCTCGTCCATCCGGACGTACCCGCCGTCCTTGAGGAGGTGGAACTGCCACCGCACGAACGCGTCGTACGGCGGGTTCAGCGGCGTCGTGATGAAGGACCGCCGCCAATCGACCGCCGCGCCGAGCGCCTTCAGGTCCTCCATCGTCGCGTGCGGGAAGACGTCGATCCAGTGCATCGGGTCCGCGAACTTCGGGATCTCCGAGTCCGGGATCCCCATCTGCCGGAGGATCTCCCACTGTTTCGGCTCCTTCTCCGCGATCCGCTTCGCCGCGCCCAGGATCGGCAGGCCGGTGCAGTGGAACGCCTGCGGATGGAGGACGTTGTAGCCCGCCATCCGCCGGTACCGGGACTGGAACTCGGCCCTGAGGAAGGAGGTCCCGAAACCGAGATGCTGGTACCCGTTCATGTACGGATAGGGCACGGTCGTGTACCATTTCGGCCGGGCGGGGTCCGGATGGGCCTCGTACACGCGGGCTTTCGCCCAAGCGGCCTGCCACGTCGCCTCGATTCGGCGGAAATCCAGGGCTCGATCAGGGGGCGTGGACCCCGGCCGGGACGGACGTGTGACCACGCGGGCTCGCGTATGCGCGCGCGTTTTCTTCCGGCCGGGACCCCGTGGCGCAGGTCGACGCCGGCCCGATGCCGCTCGTCGCGGACGGGATCGACCCGACCCCGACCGCGAAGGCCTCTTCGTCGTGCGTGCGCGAGCCCCGCCTCGCGGCGATTTCCTCCGTGCCACGATCGCCGATAGGACCCTATCTCGTAAAGCTTTTCGCGGCGTGCGAGACGTCGAAAACGACTCGGTGCGACCGAGAAAGCGGGCGTCTTCTATTTGGCATACGGAATAGAATTAAAGGGCCTCGGGAGGCACCTCCGCGGAGGCACGATGGAGGGGCATTGTCCTACGTCGTATGACAATTGACAAAGAGTATAAGTGCGTTCACCTGGTTACTGCGTCCGACACGCCGAGAAAATGCGTGAGGTGTATGACAGCGTCATACCCCTTTCGCGGTCGAGGCGAGGAGTGTCGGGATGGACGAAAACGAGCGGATCACACTGCGGCTCGAGAAAGAGAACCTCGAGCTGATCGACGGGTTCCTCAAGGAGAACACGTCGCACGGGAACCGCTCTGCCCTGGTCCGCGAGGCGGTTCAGGCGTACATCCAGACGATCCGCGAGGGCGGCAACTCGGTGACGATCCGCATCCCGCGGTACTACCTCGACTTGATCGACCGCCTCGTGGCGGACGGGTACTTCCTGAGTCGGGAGCACGCGGTCGTCCGCAGCATCGAGGAGTGGTTCACGCGGGAGCGGGTGAAGGAGATCCAGGACCACAAGCAGGAAGTCGACAAGATGACCGGCAAGGTGATCTCGGTATCGACGGGAACGAAGGACGGGGTCATACCGCCATGACGCGGGCTCTGGGCGTGGAGGACGCCGGAAGGAAGTAACCTCCAGATACAGGAAGGGAAAAAAGGGATGGGACCTGTCATGAAGGGATGGGATGCACGCCTTCAGTGGAGGGGACAGCCTTCTGGCCTCCCTCGATCGGAACGCGCATAAGGTGGAGGCCGGAATTCGATGGTACCCAGGGACTATGTGGACGAGGTCATCAGCAGCCTGTTTGAGGACGCCGTGGACCCGAAGATCTCCGTCGTGGGGGTCGGCGGCGCGGGCGGCCGCATGGTCAGCGCCCTGTACGACCGGGAGATGAAGGGCGTCGAGACCGTGGCGGTGAACACGGACCCCGCCGGCCTCTCGAAGGCCGAGTGCGACGTGAAGGTCCTCCTCCCGCACACGGAGGACGAGGACCGCATCGCCGCCGCGCGGGCGTCCGCGGAGTCCCAGGAACCGGAGCTGCGGGCCTCGCTCTCCTCGGATATCGTCTTCGTCGTCGCGGGCCTCGGCGGCGGTGCAGGCACGGGTGCGGCGCCCGTCGTCGCGCGGGCGGCCCGGGCGAACGGGGCCGTCACGATCGGGATCGCGATCTTGCCGTTCGAGAGCGAAGGCCGTTCGGCGCTGGCCCAGGAGGGGCTCGAGGAGTTCCGCCGGGAGGCGGACAGCGTCGTCGTCGTGGACAACAACTCGCTCGACCGGTTCGCGGACCAGCTCTCCTTCAACGAGGCGATGCAGGTCGTCAGCTACATGGTCGTCACGATCGTCCAAGGCGTCGTCGATCACCTGAGCAAGGCCTACCTCACGACCCTCGCCGAGGAAGTCGAGAGCGCGGCGAAGGAGATCGAGGAGCAGAACAACCACGCGGTCCACGTCGAGGTCCAGCCGGCCGAGACCGTACAGGCGGCGTGGGACCTCGGGCCTGTCGCGTTCGACGAGCAGGGCTTCATCGGCCTTCGGTAAGCGGATCACGTAAATCCTCCCCCCCAACCAAAACGCCCACCCGCGAGGGCTTCGGGCGAGTTCCCCGCAAGGGGGACGCGGCCCTCGCGACCTCTTTCTTTCGTTCGCCGGGGATGTCATTGGCGACGCCGGCACGCCAAGGGCCAAATAGCGAGGGGCGTTACGACGGCGGCATGGCGACCGCGACCGCCCCGGCGAGCGCGGCCCGCATCTCCGTGTTCGGCCTCGCGTGGCCCGTGATGATCGCGAACCTCCTCCAGACCCTCACGACGACGATCGACGTGATCATGGTGGGCTCCCTCGGCGCCGAGGCGCCCGCGGCGGTGGCCGCCGTGGGCTTCGGAGGGCAGTTCATCTTCCTCTTCTTCTCGATCATGATCAGCGTGAGCGCGGGGACCATCGCCCTCGTCGCGCGCGCGATCGGCCGGCACGACATCGACGAGGCGAACCACGTCCTGAAGCAGAGCCTCGTCCTCGGCGCATTCGTCTCGGTCCCTCTCACGTTCATGGGACTCGTCTTCGCGGAGCCCATTCTCGCCGCTTTCCGCGCGGCACCCGATGTCGTGGCCCTCGGAGCCACGTACACGCGCATCATCTCCCTCGTCGTGTTCTTCCAATTCATCGGTTTCCTCGGCAGCGCGGCGCTCCGGGGCGCGGGCGACACCGTGACGCCCCTCTGGATCGGGGTCCTCGTGAACGTCGTGAATTTCGGGATCAACGTGAACCTGATCTACGGCAACGCGTTCGTCCCCCGCCTCGGCGTCCCGGGGGCCGCCATCGGCACGTCGATCTCGTACGTCGTTGGGGCCGCCGTCCTCGTGGCAATCCTCCTCCGAGGGAAGCACCGCCTGAAGCTCGACATCGGCGGCGGATGGGTCCACATGGGCACGGTCCGCCGCATCTTCCGGATCGGCTGGCCGGCGGCGCTCGAGCAGATCCTCCTTCAGGTGGCGTTCCTCGTGTGGGTCGGCATGGTCGTCGTCTTCGGCACCGACGTCCTGGCGGCGCACCAGATCGGGCTGCGCATCCAGAGCTTCGCGTTCATGCCCGGCTTCGGGTTCGCGATCGCGGCGACGGCCCTCGTCGGCCAGAACCTGGGCGCGCACGAGCCGGAGCACGCGGAACGGAGCGGATGGGAAGCCGCGAAACTCTCTATCGTGGTCGCGGGGCTGATTGGCCTCGGAATCTTCGCGTTCGCCGAGCCGATCGCGCGGGTGTTCATCGGCGATCCGACCGTCGTCGCGTATACCGTGACGTTCATCCGGATCCACGCCGTCAGCATCCCCGCGGTCGGCGCCTTCTTCGCGATCGACGGCGCGCTGCGGGGCGCGGGGGACACGCGGTTCCCACTCATGACGTCCCTCAGCGGAATCTACGGGATCCGGCTGCCCCTATCGTTCATCTTCGGATTCGTGCTCTCGTGGGGCATCGTCGGCATCTGGATCCCGCTCGTCATCGAGTACTGGTATCGCGCGGCGGTGATCTCGCACCACTTCCGCCGCGGGAAGTGGAAGACGCTGAAGGTCTAGCGCCGGCAAGTTTTAAGCCGACCGGACCGTAGGGCCGCCGGGGTCGAACCCATCTCGAAGGACGTTCAGAACGAACGGGTGCCCACGGCATACCGGCTGAACAAGGTCGGCGTCACGGGCGTCCTGAAACCCGTGCAGGTCCGCCGACCGAACCGGTCCGTCACGCTCACGACCACGCTGGATGTATTCGTCGACCTGCCGCCCGACCAGAAAGGCTCGCACCTGTCGCGGAACCTCGAGGCGATCAACGAGGTCGTCGATGGATCCGTGCGCGAACCGGTCGGCAGCCTCGAGGAACTCACGGAGACGATCGCGCGCTCGCTCCTCAAGCGGCACGAGTACGCGACGACCTCCGAGGTCTGGGCCAGCGCGGCGTACTTCCTGGAACGCACCTCGCCGTGGGGCCGGACGTCGCTCGAGCCGTATCAGCTCGTCGCCAGGGCGAACGCCCGGCGCGGCGAGGGGGACGTCGAGCGGTCGATCGGGGTGGAAGTCGTCGGCATGACCGCATGCCCATGCGCGATGGAGACCGTGCGGGACGACATCATGAAAGCCCATCCCGAACTCGAGCGGTGGCCCGAGGGCGTCCCCATCATCACGCACAACCAGCGGAACCGCACGACGCTCATCCTTCAGGAACCGGCGGGGCACGACATCGAGGCGGACGAGCTCATCGACGTCGTCGAGGAGTCCCTCTCCGCGCCCACGTACGGCCTGCTCAAGCGTCCGGACGAGGGACGGCTCGTCGAGCTGGCCCACCGCAATCCGAAGTTCGTCGAGGACGTCGTGCGCTCGGTGCTCGATCGCCTCCTGAAGAGGTACCCGAAGATGCCCGATCCGACGTGGGTGCGGGTCAAGTCCGAGGCGGAAGAGTCGATCCACAAACACAACGCGTTCGCGGAGCGCTCCACGACCTTCGGCGAGATGCGCGCGCTCTGAGGCCACTGGACGGACGACAGGGGCTGTCCCTTACATTCCCCCGGCGACCGTGCGGCTCGGCAAAGGCTGATGGCCCCGACCGCCGATACCACGGGACGATGGCGGTCGCCACGCTGTGCCACATTTGCCGCCGACCCACGCTGCGGTCCTGCCTGAGTTGCGGTCGGCCCGCGTGCGACGAGCACCTGGCCGGCAGTGTGTGCGTCGAATGCCGCACGGGCCGCGGCGCGAGGCGGCCGGGCGTCCGGGTCTAGCCGGCTAGAGGAGACGCTTCGCGTCTTCCTTCTCGATCCCCAGCGCCTTCAACGCGTACGTGAGCGCCTTCTGGCGGATCATGTCCCGCGTCTTGTCGTCCAGGAACTGCTCCATGACCACGGGTGCCTTCCGCGCGTACTGGACCGCGAATTCGGACCAATAGAACGCCGCGTTCTCGTCGTCCAGCCGGGCGGCGGCGTTGTACTGCTCCTCCGCCTCGTTGAATCGGCCAAGGTCGACGGAGAACGAAGCGAGCGCATCCCGGTATTGTGGATTCTGTCCGTCGAGCTCGATCGCCTTTTTGTAGAGCCCGAGGACTTCGCCGGCCTCGACCTTCGGCACGCCCAGCGCGGCCTCCGCTTTTCCGAAGTGCGCGATCGCGCTGGTCGGGTCCGCCTTGATCGCCTTGTCGAAGTGCTTGTATGCGGAATCGTAGTCGAGCTGACCCAGGGCTTGTTCTCCCGCGGCGATCTCCTCGTCGGCGGACATAGGCGGACGCGGCGCAGAGTCTTGAATCGCACATAAAGATTCCTGCGTGAATTTCAAGACGGCGTCCGAACCGTCACAGGATCGCGCGGTGATCCCGGAGCCAATCGAGGTCGCTGAGGTACAGCTGCCGGATGTCCGTGATGCCCTCGATCGCCATGATGACCCGCTCGAGCCCGAGGCCCCATGCGAGGACGGGCGACCCGAGGCGCATCGGACCCGTGACCTCCGGCCGGAAGATCCCGCTCCCGCCGAGTTCGAGCCACCGTCCGTCGGGCAGCTGGCCTTCCGGCTCCATGCTTGGCTCCGTGTACGGGAAATAGCCGGGCCGGAACTTCACCCTTGTGAATCCGAGTCGGCGGTAGAACTCCTCGATCACGCCGATGAGCTGCGCGAGGTTCGCGCCGTCCTCCATGACGACGCCCTCGATCTGGTGGAACTCGGGCAGGTGCTTCCAGTCGACCGCATCGGGCCGGAAGTTGCGGCCGATGATGAACGCCTTCTGAGGCGGGACCGGGTGCTCCGAGAGCCACTTCAGCGTGATCGGCGTCGTGTGGGATCGGAGGACCGCCCGCTCTGCCTCGTTGCGATCCCACGTGTAGCGCCATCCCGTGCTCCCGGTATTCCCGCCGGACTCGTGGACCTCCGCGACGCGGTGCACGAGGTCCTCGTCCGGGAGAGGCCGCGTCGCGGGCTTCGCGAGGTAGAACGTGTCGAGCTGGTCCCGCGCGGGGTGGTCTTGCGGCTGGAAGAGGGCGTCGAAGTTCCAGAACGACGACTGGACGAAATCCCCGTCGATTTCGGTGAAGCCCATGCCCAGGAAGATCCGCCGGATCTTCGCGAGGTACGCGCCGAGGACGTGCCGTTTCCCCGGCCGGACGAGCGGGGCGAAGGCGCGCGTGTCGTACCGCCGGAACTCGACCTGTTTCCACTTCCCCGACCGCAACAGTTCCGTCGTCGGCTGCGCGACTTCCTCCTTCAGATCGACGCCGGCGGCGAGGACCCGCTCGCCCGCGGGCGTCAGGGCGATCTCCCGCCGGACGGATTCTCGCTCGCGCACGAGATCGCGGCGCGACTTGAGGTCTCGGACGACCTTCGGGTCGATCGCTTCTTCGGGGAGTTCCTCCTTCGAGAGGCGGCGGAGGAGCAGCTCATCGGGGCCGTCCGAATCGACGGCGGCCCGGCCCGCGGGCGTGACGATGACGACGCTCCCCGTCGTCTGGCGGTCGACGTCGGCCCAGCCTTTGCGCCGGAGCCACCCCAGGGCGACCGCCAGATCCGCCTCAGTGAACTTGCATGCCGCCTTCAGCCGCTCGACCTCGATCCGGCCGCCCGCCTTGATCGCCGCCTTCAACGCCTTCCGTTCCGGTAGCTGCTTGCGCGCGACGCCGGGCCGGGCGAGCCGGTACGTCCGGACCACCCGTTCCTTCATCGAGACGAGGCCTTTCGCCTGGAGCCATGACGCCGCGTTCATCACCTCGACGTTCTCGCGGAACCGGCCTGCGGAACGGATCTCCTCCGGCGTCGCCTTCTTCCGCTCGCCGAGGACCAAGAGGACCCTCTTTTCGAGATAGCTCAATTCGACCGCGCCGGGAGGCATTCCGCGCCGCATACGGCCCTCGCGTAATAGGCTTTCCTCGCCGCCGCCCCCGTCTGTTTTTCCCCCGGGGACCGCGCGGATTCTCAGGCCTGAGAACCGGGGCACGCCCTATATATCACAAAACGGAACATCGAGCGGTTTGGTGAATCAGCCAACACCCTCGAGCGGGAGAGCGGAAGCCCGATGCGAGGTGTCCTGACTTGGAGGACCGGTTCCCGACGAACTACTCGATCCTCCTCAGCGGCCCGCCCGGCGTGGGCAAGTTCGAGTACGTCGTGACGCAGGTCCGCGAATCGCTGCGGTCCGGCGAGCGCGTCGTCTTCGTGACCCTCGACCTCCATCCCAACGAAATCCGCGCGCGGGCGAAGGCGTTGCACTTCGACATCGAACCGCATGAGGGCAAGTCGTTCGTCTTCGTGGACTGCTACAGCGCGACGTCGTCGGAACGGCCCGAGCCGGTCGCGGGGAAGAAGACGTTCCTCGTCTCCAGCTTCTCGAACCTCGAGGGGATCGGGATGGCGATGAGCAAGGCGGCCCAGGAGCTCGGGACGCCGGTGCGGATCTACTTCTACACGATCTCCACCTTGTTCTTGCACAACTCGACGCAGGCAATCGCCAAGTTCTTCCAGATCGTCACGTCGCGAGCCAAGACGAACCTCGGGTTCATCCTCTACGCCGTCCAGGACGGCGTCCACGAGCCGATGACGATGAACCTCCTCCGGTCCCTCGTCGACGGCGTCGTCGAGATGCGCTTCACCGACTCGATGGACATCGAGGTCCGCATCCACCACATGCGCGGCCTCCACGTCGACGCCTCGTGGCATCCGTTCCTGCAGCTCCCGGCGCCGGAGGCGCGGATGTGATGCAGGCGCCGAGGGCGACGAGCCCACGCGCGAAGACGGGGATCCCGGTCCTCGACGACCGACTCGGCGGCGGCTTCCCGCGGCCCTCGACCTTGCTGCTGTTCAGCGACAAGCCGACGGAGAAACGAATCTTCGGCGAGAACCTCGCGGTCCAGGGCGCGAAGGCCGGCGAGACTTCCCTGTACGTCGACTTCTTCCGCGCGCCGCAGCTGGCGCGAAACGAGCTTCGGCGGTTCGGCGCGGTGAACGCCGACAAGTTGGTGTTCGTTGACGCGACCTCGTCCCAGATGCTTCTTCCGAGCCAGGAACGGTACCGCATCGGGGACGTCGGCAGCCTCACGAACATCGCGGACACGATTCGGTCGGCGATCGACGCAGAGCATCCGTCGCGGATCGTCATCGACTCGATGGAGTTCCTGATGGACCGGTTCCCCAAGGAGGACGTCATGCGCCTCTGGAGGGATCTCATCCAGGCGGCCCGGAACGCCGGCTCGGTGATCTGCTTCCTGTTCATCAACTGGACCCTGATGGAGGACGACCTCCAACAGATCCGCTCGATGTCCGACTTCGTCGTTGAGTTCCAGTCGTCGATGCGGGGGGGCATCGTCCGGAACTCGATGCGGATCTCGCAGATGGAGACGGACGGCATCCGGACGAACTGGATCCCGTATGCGTTCAAGGACCTCATCGGCCTGACTGTGTACTTCCCGCGAATCCTGGTCACCGGGCCGTTCAACGCGGGCAAGTCGACCGTCGTGCGGTCCCTGTCTGAGAAATCGATCAGCATCGACCGGATGGGCACGACCGTCGCGTTCGACTACGGCAGCGTGAACGTCACGGGCGTCGAGGCCGAGATCTTCGGGACGCCCGGTCAGGAGCGATTCGAGTTCATCTTCAAGATCTTCGCGCGAGAGGTGAGCGGCGTCCTCCTCGTCGTCGACGCGACTCATCCGGACGAGCTGCCTCGGGCCAAGCAGATGCTCGACCTCGTGGGCCCGCGCATCCCGTTCGTCGTGCTCGCGAACAAGAGCGACCTCCCCGGCGCGATGGATCCCGAGGACATCGCCCATCGCATGGACCTGCCGGGGGACGTCGCCGTCGTGCCGACCGTCGCCACGGAGAGCAAGGGGCTGCGGGACGCCCTCCTCCTGCTCGCCGAGATGATCATCGGGGTGCGGTGAGATGGCCGACGATCCGAGCCTCCGGTTGCGAGCCGTCTTGGCCGAGCTGCGCCGGGTCCCGGACATCCTCGGCGCAACGATCGCCCGACGGGACGGCATCCTGATCGCCCACGCCCTCCCGAAGTCGATGGACCCGAAGAAAATCGCGGCGATGTCCGCGGCAATCGTCGGCACGTCGGAGATGGCCGCCGGGGAAATGGGGCTGGGCACGTTCAGCCAGTCGATCGTCGACACGAACATCGGGAAGATGCTGGCGACCGGCGCGGGCGACGAGGCGATCCTCGTCACGATGGTCCGAAACGAAGCGAACATGGGGCTCATCTTGCTCAGCGTCGACAAAGCCGTCCATGCGATCTCGGAAATCTTGCGGTCCGAAGAGGTGATCGTGTGACGGACCTCTGGGAGCGGATCGAGGAGACGATCGACGAGCTGTCGCACCTGACGGACATCAAGTCCGCCGCGGTCGTGCGGCGGGACGGGCTCGTCGTGACGCACACCTTGCCGGAGGGCGTCGACCCGAAGATCGTCGCGGCGATGACCGCCGCGATCGTCGGGACGTCGGAGATGGCCACGATCCAGCTCTCGCAGGGCCGATTCGTGCGGGCGATCGTCGAGTCGGAGCAGGGCAAGCTGCTCAGCCTCGGCGCGGGGGAAGAAGCCCTCCTCGTCGCCCTGGTGTACGACGACGCGAACCTCGGGCTCGTGCTCATGGCGATGGAGCGCGCGGCGAAGCAGGTCGAGGAAATCCTCCGGAGCCCCGGATGAGGTCGATGTGAGCCATGCCCTCGACAAAAGAAGGACTGCAACGGTTGCTCGACTTCTTCCTGTACGGGATGCTCCGCGCCTCGGAGAGGCTGGGGAACGCGCCGCTCTTCCTCCGGACGATCGAGGAGGAAGGCCTCCGCAAGTTCCTGACCACGAACATGCCGCAGTTCCAAGCGCCCGACGACCCGGCCGAAGCGTGCCGGCAATACATGCAGGCCGGGGACGAGGGCGGCCTCTTCGACAGCAGCGACAGCGTATTTCGGGGCGACGGCGACTCGGTCCACGCGGAGATCGGGGACAAGTGCGTCTACCGCCGCGTCTGCACGATGCGCCACGACGAGGGGCTGCCCGTCCATTGCATCCGAGCGTTCGCCCTGGCCGAGATGCTCCGAATTCGGCTGGACGCCGACTTCGATTGGAAGCTCGAGCGGTTCGGACGGCCGTGTCGCATCACGCTCACCCGCGCGAAGTGGAAGTGAGCCCTTGGAGCCGAGGAAGATCCAGACGTACATCGACGGCCTCGACGACGCCCTCGGCGGGGGCTTCCCGGTCGGCCACGTCCTCCTGATCTCCGGCTTGCCGGGGACGATGAAGTCCACCCTCTCGTACGCGATCCTCCACGGGAACGCCCGCGAACGGGGCGCGAAGTGCCTCTACGTCTCCCTCGAACAGACGCGGAAGAGCCTCGAGGCGCAGATGGCGGCGATGGGCTTCGACGTCGAGGCCGTACGGGGGGACGTGCACATCCTCGACGTCGGCACGATCCAGAAGGAAGCCGGGAAGAGCGCGACGAAACCGTGGATGGACTTCCTCCGCCGCACGTTGCAGACGAAGAAAGACATCGAAGGCGTCGACCTCGTCGTGATCGACTCGCTCGATGCCCTTGAGGTCCTGGCGAAGTTCGAGGACCGGCGAGCGGACCTATTCCGGTTCTTCGAGTGGCTCCGGGACCTCGGCGCGACGACGGTCATCCTGGCGGAGGCCGCGTCCGACGCGCCGTTCCTCGGGATCGAGGCGCCCCAGCCGCGTCGCGACGAGACGTTCCTCGCGGACGGCATCCTCGAACTCAAGATGCATTCGATCTCCGACGTCGAGGTCCAGCGGCGGATCCGCGTCGTGAAGATGCGGGGATCGCACCACAAGACCGGGTTCTCTGCCCTCGTGTTCGAGGACGGCCGATTCCAGATCACCTCCGTCATCAGCCCCTAGGTGAACGATGGCCGAACCGCTTCGGTGTTCAGGTTGTTTCTCGGTGAACAAGCCCGACGCCACGGTGTGCCGGGTCTGCGGCCGCAAGCTGCGGGAAGGGCCCGTACGCACCGAGGCCTCACCGCCCGTCGTCTTGCAACGGGTCATGAGCGGCGAGGTCTTCACCGCGTTGCTCGGGGACGTAGGGAAGCGTTCGTCCGGTCGATCGGAGGCGGCGGCGGTCGTGGAGGTGACCGCACCGCCGGGGGCGCCGATCGAAGACAATTCCGACGTGATCGCGGCCGCCATCGACCGGATCCGGGACAAGGCGCAGGCCGACGGCCACCGCTTCAAGCC
>DASPZJ010000048.1:0-73249 GCA_035636315.1 Thermoplasmata archaeon | reverse complement strand
ACGTCGCGGCGGCATCGCGTCCCCTCCTGATGGGTATCAGGGTCAGGAACAGGAATGGGCTCGACGGCCTTTTAAGTGGCACGCCGCGTGCGCCGGAATGTATTCGAATGCCCGTTGTGACGATGTCCGAAATGGTCGGCGCCCTCCGGGCAACGGTCGGGAAGCGTGGGATGTCGGAAGAGGACCTTCGGGCCCTTGGGGACTACCTGATGTCGTTCTTCGGGTTCGAGACGGAGGCGATCGACAACAACCTCGACGTCGCGGACCGCGACGTCTTCTATATGCTCGAGGAGGCAGGCCTCCTGACGACGCGGCAAGAAGAGGTCATGATCAAGAAGGGGAAGATGTGGCGAATCCACTATTGGATCCTCAAGGTGGAGCGGATCAAAGAGCTGGCGAAGCCGCGTGGCCCGAAAGCCGCGGTCGATGCGTTCGCGGTCTACAAGGATCTTCCCGACGACATCTGGACGCGTCAGGTGCCCGCGAGATAAGGTTGAAATAGACCCGGAGCCTCGTTCGGAGCCTCGCATGTGGGACCTCTTCCCCCTCCTCATCGCGGCCGGCCTCATCGCGCTCTGGTCCCTCGTCCTGTTCGCCCTCCAGCGCCGCGGGCTCCTGGAGCCGCGTGGCCTCTCGGTGTCCCCGCCGCCCGCGGGTCCCTTCCTCATGTGGAAGACGGTCCGAGGTCGTCGGCTGATCGAGCGCATCGCGCGCCCCACGCGCTTCTGGCGGGCGTTCGGCGACCTTGCGATCATTCTCGTCGCCCTGACGATGGCGGGCACGACGCTCCTCCTGATTTGGGAGGCGACGCTCGTGCAGAGCCCGGCGGTCCAGGCGAATCCGCCCTCGCCCGAGCTCCTCCTCGGAATCCCCGGCATCAACCCGATCATCCCCATTGGGTACGGGATCTTCGGGCTCTCCGTGGCGATCATCCTCCACGAGTTCTCCCACGGCATCCTCTCACGCGTCGCGAAGATTCGCATCCGCTCCCTCGGGCTGATCTTCCTCATCTTCCCCATCGGGGCGTTCGTCGAGCCGGACGAGGAGGAGTTGCGCGCCCTCCCGCGCCGCGAGCGGGCCCGCCTCTACGCGGCCGGCCCGGCCACGAACATGCTGCTCGCCCTCATCTTCGCGGTACTGTTCTCGTCCGTCATGATGGCATCGGTGACGCCCGTCCATGAGGGCGTCGGCATCGTCGGCTTCACGGAAGGTGGCTCGCCGGCGAAGTCCGCCGGCATCGAGGCGTACACGGTGATCACGGAGGTCAACAACACCCCGGTTCGCTCGTACGCGGACTTCCGCGCCGCGATGCTCCTCGTCGTGCCGGGCCAGAACGTCTCCGTGATGACATTCAACCCGTCGAACTCAACGTATGCGTCGTTCTTCGTGATACTCGCGGGGGAGCCAGGGACCGGCCGGCCGCTCCTCGGCATCTACGCGATGGACGTGAGCACGGACTACTACCATCCGCTCACGAATCCGGACCGCTTCGGCGGAATCCCCGGGGCCGCCCTCACGTACATCTCCCTCCCGTTCCAGGGCCGCGCGCCGATCCAGGATCCGGCGGTGCGGTTCTACCGGATCGGCGGGCCCCTCGCCGCGCTTCCCGCGCCGCTCTTCTGGATCCTGGCCAACACGGCGTACTGGCTTTTCTGGCTCAACGTCATGCTCGGCGCCACGAACGCGCTGCCCGCAGTCCCGCTCGACGGTGGGTACGTCTTCAAGGATGGAATCGAGGGGCTCGTCTCGCGCCTCAAGAAAGGCCTCCCGACGGAGCAGCGGGACCGGATCGTCCGCGGGGTGAGCTACACGTTCGCCTTGCTGATCCTCGGACTCGTCGTGTGGCAGCTCATCGGGCCGCGGATTTGAGCGGGCTCACTTCCCGCTCTCCGAGGCGACGAGTCCCAGGACGCCGCTGATGATCGCGAGGATCCCGCCCGTCGTGCTGCCATACCCCAGGACAATCACGATGATCCCGAGGACGATGTTGACGAGCCCACCGGAGCCGTACTTGCCGCGGTAGATGAGCAGGCTTCCGACCAGGATCGCGATTCCCAGCAAGACCGCCACGATCAGATTCGCCATGCGAGTCAAGTTGCTTAGGTCGATGCTCCCTCGAAGGCTGTCGAGCGCTCCGACGAGAATCAACAGGCCACCGATCAGGCCGATCAGCATCGCCAGCAGCGCGAGGATCCGCTTCTCCGTCATGCCGCCGGGCACGCTCTCAACGGGTTTCAGCCTTTCTCCAGCCCGCCGAGCGCCCACACGCCGGTCGGATCGCCCGCGAAGCGGTCCTCCCCCCACACCATGCGAAGCGCGCGGAACACTTCAGCGTAGCCAAGGCCTTTCACGAAGGCGAGGAGCGGCTCGTTCCGGGAGGGCCCGCTGAACGCGATCTCGCGCGCGCCGGAAGCGGCCACGAGGGCGTGAAACAGATTCGCGGCTGCCGGATCGTCGCGACGCCCGACGGTCCACGGGCCGATTTCACATGACTCCCCGCTCACGTTCCCGACGATGTACCCGCGGATCTCACCGGTCCGCTCGTACACCAGGAACGACTCGGGGAACTCTTCCGCGAGCCGCTCGAGGAGCGGCGTCCGGTCGGCGCCGAAGTAGGCTTTGTCGAGGCGGGCGAGGCGCGCCACGTCGGATCGACGTGCGGGGCGGACCCCGGCCGCACGGCCGGAAGTGGCCGCACCGCGCCAGCGGATGATCTCGTACTCCCGGCGGAAGCCGAGTCTCTCGTAAAACGGGATCGCATTGAGGTACGCGTTCAGCCGCACGGTCACGACGCCGAGGGCGCGCAGATGGTCGAGGGCCGCCTCCATCATCTGCTTCCCGACGCCGCGGCCGCGCAGCTCTGGACGGACGATCACCGCGCCGAGGAACGCGAGCTCGTCGTACGTGGTCGTCGTCAGGACGCCGACGACTTCGCCCGCCAACTCCGCCGCGAAGCAGCCGCCGGGGGAGAGCTCGAGCAGCCGCCGGAAGTCGGACGGGGTGTAGCCCCAGTCCTCTAGGTCGGTCAGGCGGATGGCGGCGTCGATGTCGCGCGCTTTGAGTCTCCGGACGCGCGTGCTTTCCATAGGTTCACCCGCCGCTCGAGTTCTTCCGGCTCGTCGCAGTCGTGATAGCCGTACGTGACGTACCGCTTCTCCTTGCGGAGATGCTTGTACATGCAGGGGCCGTACTCGTCGTCTTCCTGACCGTACCACTTGTCGCAATCCTTGCACCGGTGGGGCTGCGGCAGGGCGGCCTGCAGATCCTCTACATGCCCCAAAACGGATCCTCCTTGCGCTTGATGGCGATGATCTGGTCGAGCGCCTCGACCTCGTCGTGACCGAGGTCCGTGCGGACCCGCAGGGTCCGTGCATCCGCCTCCGGGAGGTCCACGTACAGCACGTCCCCGCCGTTGATCTGGCGGCCGATCGTGATTCCGTCCACGGAGATCGCGACTTCCTGTCCCGGCCCCGCGCCGTCGAGGCTCTTCTCTCCGCTTCGGACCGACTTGATCCGGCCGAGCGCCCGGCCGTCGTCGCGCATGAGCGCCTCGCCCGTCCGAATGCGTCCGGCGAGGATGCGCACGCCGAAGATCGCCGGTTTCGACGTCCGGAAGACGTGTTCTCCGAGAAACAGGAGCTTCGCGGGATAAGCCATCGCCTTGCGGTTCGCCGTCTCGATGGCGCGCTTCCGCTCGTCCCGCCACGTCCCGTAGTCCTCGATGAGCCGATAGATGACATCGCTCTCCAGGAACGCGAGGTCCGGATGTTCGAGGCGCGCGGTCTTCGCATCGGGAAGGATCTCCAGGTTGAACGCGAGGATCGCACGGAGGAGCGGGTCCTTCGCCGTCGCCGCATCCGTGACATCACGCCGCGAGACCGGTCCGATTCGCGCATACTTGATCGGGATCGAGGCCTGCTTGCACTCGTAGGCCAGGCCTTCGAGCGAGCCGATCGCGTCGGCCTTGACGAGGATGCCTTCGTCCTGCGTCTCGATGTGGACTTGCGACTCCTTCGCGACCTCCTCGACGACCGCGGCGACGTTCCCCCTCGCCACGCGGATCGGGGCGCCCGCGACGGCCCGCTCGAGTCCGCTGCCGACGATTTTCACCCCGGACGCGGCGGATGCGCTCGCCACCGAGTCGAACCGCTCCTGCGGATCGCGGATCTCGTCGAGCGGCTTGGGTTTCAGGAGCGCCTTCACTTTGGTCGTGCCGGGCTTGCCCGTCGTCCCGAACACGACCGTGTCGCCTTTCGCGAGGACGCCCTGGTAGATGATCGCGTCGAGCGTGACGCCGAGGCCTTTCTCCTCCTTGACCTCGAGGATCGTGCCCTCCGCGGGGCCTGCAGCGGCCTCGAGCTGGGGCTCGAGGAACCGCTGCGCAAGGCCGATCAGCATCAGCAGCATGTCTGCGATGCCCTCGCCGTGCTTCGCGCTCACCGGGACGACGGCGAGGTTCGTCGTGAAGTCCTCGATGCGATCGTAGCGGTCGGCGGAGAAGCCGTGCTCGTAGAGCCGGCCCACGAGCTCGTACATGCGCTTGTCGAGCTCCCCTCTCGCGGACTCCGGCTGGTCCGAGTACGACGCGAGGAACGGTGTGCCGTCGTGCTTCCGCCACCCGGGCACGAGGTCGATCTTGTTGGCCGCCACGATGAACGGCGTCTTGTATCGCTTGAGGATGTTCAGGCTCTCGATCGTCTGCGGCCGGAAGCCCTCGTTGACGTCGATTACGAGCACGGCGAGATCCGCCAAGGCGCCCCCACGGGCGCGGAGCGTCGAGAACGCCACGTGGCCGGGCGTGTCGATGAAGAGCAGCCCCGGGATGCGGAACGTCTTGCCCTTGACGAGGTCGCCGCACGCCTCGAGGATTGCCGCGACAGGCACCTCCGTGGCGCCGATGTGCTGCGTGATCCCACCGGCCTCGCGGCCCGCGACGCCGGTGCCGCGAATCCGGTCCAGGAGGGTGGTCTTGCCGTGGTCGACGTGCCCTAGGACGGACACGATCGGCTGGCGAATCGAGGCCATGACCAGCGGACCAAGAAGCCGACGATATTAGAAGGTTGGCCCCTTGGGCAGGGAACTCATTCGCGAAGCCACGACTCGTCGATACGTGTGTACGATTGGATTTCCTCGGGCTTGAAGAACAGCGAGATTTCCTTCTTCGCGCTCTCAGGTGAGTCCGATCCGTGGATCACGTTCCGTCCGATCGTCAGCGCGAGATCCCCGCGAATCGTGCCGGGCTCCGCCTCCGCGGAGTTCGTCTTGCCCATCATCTTGCGGACCGCGGCGACGGCGCCGTCCCCTTCCAGCACCATCGCGACGACGGGTCCCGCGGCGATGTACGACATCAGCGGCTCGAAGAACGCCTTGCCCTTGTGTTCCGCGTAGTACGTCTCCGCGAGGGACCGCGTGACGCGGACCATCTTGAGCGCCACGAGCTTCAGCCCTCGACGCTCGAATCGCGCGACGATCTCACCGATCAAACCGCGGTGCACCGTGTCCGGCTTGAGCAGGACGAAGGTGCGGTCGGCCGCGGTCACGCCCCCTTCTTCGCCTTCTTGGCCGAGGGTGGGGGCGCCTCCTCCTCGGGAGCCTCGCGCTTGCGGCCCTTCACCTTCGCCCACTGGCCGTCGAGCCACGCCTTGAACACCCGCCGGCCGTCGGGGGAATCCTTCCACGCGAGGAACTCCGCCTTCTCGATGTGGGTGACAGGCTTCGCCCCGTGCTTCTTCTTCGCCCACCCTACGATCGAGGTCTGCAGCGCGTCGCTCGCGATGAAGTCGGAGTAGAATCGCTCGAGCTCCCCGCGTCCGAGGTCCGGCCCGAGGCGCTTGTCGATGAGGTCGCCGAGATCCGCGGGGATGTCCTTCCCTTTCGGCGTCTCGATCGTGATCTGGGCGGCGATCGCCTCGGCCGGCACGGGTGCCTCCTCGACGACCGCTTCCTCTGCGGCGATGCGTCCCGCGGCGCGTCGGAACGCTTGCGTCCACGGCGTCCAGCGGGGCACCCGGCCAAGCTTCAGCATGTTCGCTTGGCATTTGTGCGAACAGAACAGGAACACGGTCCCGTCCTTGCGGATGAACATCTTCCCCGTTCCGGGCTCGATCTCGTTGCCGCAGAAGGAGCAGGAGCGTCGGGCGGGCATCGGCTCACCGGACCGACAGCTTGCGGGCCTCGCGGGCGGTCTCCCGCAACATGAGGGTATCGCCGACCTGGACGGATCCCTTGACGTTCCGGGTGATGATGCGGCCCTTGTCCCGGCCGTCGAGCACGCGCACCTTGACCTGCGTCGCTTCGCCGGTCATCCCCGTCCGGCCGACGACCTCGACGACCTCTGCGGGGATGCTGTCCTCGTCCGCCATGTTCCCTTCCTCGTCCGTCGACGACCGTCACTTCTTCATCGCGCGGAGCTTCGATGCCAGGTCGTCGACGACGGGCTTCGCCTTCCCCGGGTCGAGGATCGCGATCGAGGCGGTCGCCTTGCCCAGGCCGACGGCGACGCCGAGCTCCTGCTTGCTCGGCACGTACGCGTAGGGCACGCCCTTCTCCTCGCAGAGGAGCGGCATGTGCGCGAGGATCTCCTCGGGCTGGACGTCCTCCGCCATCACGACGAACTGCGCCTCGCCTCGCTCGACGAGCTTCGTGACCTCGTTCGTCCCCTTGCGGACCTTGCCGCTCTCTTTCGCCAGCTCGATCGATTGATAGGTTTTGTCGACCAGATCCTTGGGCATCTCGAAGCGAACGTACATTGGTTTGGCCATCGTGGAGACCTCCTTCCGCCCCGCGGCCGCGGGGCGTCATGAGTCATCGGCTCCCCGTTCCGAGAAGAGCGGCCGTCGAAGTGGCGCGGCTTATAAAAGGTTTGCGAACCTCTCACGCCGACCGGAGGACGAGTTCTGCCGGGAACCGAGGCGGCGATTGCTATCGCCCTTGGCATCGGCCTCACGCCGTTAATCGAGTGGCTCATCCTCCGATCGCGACAGCCGCACGGAAGGCGAGACGTCGCCTCAGGGGAGACGATTCTCGAATACGGGCGCAGCCTCCGGACGTTCGCAATCGCGGGGACCGCGTTCTTCGGGTTCCTTGGAGCGATCGCCACCGGTGCGCTCGACCCCTCGTCGCCGGTCTCCGATCGCAGCCTGTTGATCGCCCTCGCCTTGCTGATTCCGTGGCTCGTGGCTTTCATCGCCATCGGCGTGGAGTTCTTCCTCGCCTTCATCAAGGTCGGAAGCCGCGCCGTCACGCGACACTCACCATGGAAGGGCGACCTGTCACTCGCCTGGGAAGAGATCGAGTCGGTGCAGTACAGCACATTCAACCGATGGTATGTTCTTCGCAGTCCGAGGGGCAAGATCCGCATCTCCAGCTATCTCAGCGGGATGGACGATTTCGTGGAGCTGGCAACGCAACGGATTCCGCCGGAGAAGTGGCGGACTCCGTTCTCGATCGAAGCCCTTCGGTCGCGCATGGGAGACCGCTAGATCTCCGCCTCGGACAGATTCGTTCTCGCCGAACGGGTCCGTGAGCTACCGGTATCCGACGACGCGCGTCAGGAACTCGACGAGATCCGTGGACTGAATCACGGAGCCGCAATATTGGCAATGCGTCAATGAGCGGAGGTCCGTGTTCCCCGTGATCTGGATCGGACTGTGGCATGCCGGACACGCGTACGTCGTCGTGAGCCCGCCACGACGAACCTGTTCGATGAGGCTGTTCACGTCGACTTGTACCTGCGTCACGACATTCCGCTTCGCGTGCCTCCGCGCTTCGCCCGCCTCCTTCCACATGCCGAGGCCCTCGAAGATCTTCGCGGCATCCTCGAATCGTTCCGCCTCGAGGAGGTTGCGCGCGTGCCCGAGTTGCAGGTTCGCTCGGTGCTGATCCGCCATCTGCTGCACTCTCCCTGTGAACGCCGGTTCGATGACGACCCCTTGAACCGTCCATGAGTGGCCCCAGGCCACCGGCGCGAAGCCGCGAGTCACCATGCCCATCGCCCACTGGTCGAAGCAGGGCGTCGAACAGACCCGTTGCGGGAGGCGGTCCGCCGCGGGGCTCGCCTGCGCCCATCCGAAGGTCAGCAAGCACTTCTCGCACCCTCGCTTCCCGCAGTTCGCGCAGTGGGCCTCCTTGAGCATCAGTTTGGAGAAGCCGCACGATGGACAGACTGCCGTCTCTCCCGCCTCGAGCGTGACAATGGCGTGAGCCGTTCCTAAAGGTTCCGACGGCCTGCCGCGGCGGAATCGGGCCCGAGTTGTTCTCGGACCATCCGGTTCGCGATCTCGAGGAACCGCTCCTCCGTCCCGGCGGGGATGGTCGCGCCGGCGGCTGCGTGGTGACCGCCGCCGTGTCCCCCGACGGCGCGGCTCGCTTCCTGCATGACGGCCGCGAGGTCGAGCCCCCGAGCGACGAGGTCGCGGGTCGTCCGCGCGCTCACCTTGATCCCGTCATCGGCCTTCGCGAACGCGATGATGGGCAAATCCTTCGTCGCGCCCTCCTGGTTCAGGGCGAGGCTCGCGGCGATGCCGACGACGGTGTCCCGGATCCGGTCGGCCGCGTGGAAGTACTGAATCGCGTCCATCTGTTTGATCCCCGCCTCCGCGATCGCGTCCATTGATTCGACCAGATACTCCCGATGGCCCCTAAGCAGCTGAAGCGCGCGGGCGAGCGCCTCGTCCCGGTCGCCGCGGCACACCCGATATCCGACGTCGGCCTCGTCGTACCGACCGCACGCGTTGATCAGGGTCCCGAACTCCTTCGCATCGCGCGTCGGGCTTCCGGCCGGCTCCCGGACGAGGGTGTACGTCTCTCCGACGAGGCGCTCGACCTCCTTGATTCCGCACCCGCGTTCGAGCATGTGGGACGCAAGGGCCGAGACGACTCGGCGCTTCTCCCCGCGGTCCAGATCGGACCAGCTCCGCCAGTGTTCCTCCACCTTCAGGTCGATCCCGAGTTCGAGGAGGAACGCGATGCACGCCTCCTCGTTGCCGCTAAGCCGCGGAATCCACGGGTCGGTGGCGTACTGCAACATCTTGTATGCGGGCCGGGTCTCCCGTCCGAAGAGCCGAAGGTCGATCTCCGCCGCAACGACGCCGGCGGCGATGCCGTCCTCGAGGATCGTGCGGTTGTACCCGGAGAGTCGGCGGAACTCCTGGTCCTGGACGTCCCCGACCGCGCCGACGATCGCGATCGCGGCGAGATCCGCATTCTTCGGGTCGAGGGCCTTCGCGACCGCATAGGCGCAGCCGGCGCCGCTCGCGACATCGGAGCCTTCGCCCTCCAGGTGAGGGTTCAACATCAGGACACGATCCTGCGACTCGGCGAACCGGATCAGATCGCCACGGAGCGCGCGCGGCACCACGCGGGCGGTCGGCACATGGTGATCCGTGACGACGGCGTCGAGTCCTTGGAGGGCATGGAGCATTCCCGCGCCGAGGTCGACGAACCACGCGAGCGGCGTGCCGTGTCGCTTGATGTCCGCGATGACGGCCTCGTCGAGCGTCTTGACGAACGCGACCTCGTGGTGGATCCCCGCACGGTCAAGGGACTCCGAGGCGATCGCTCCGCCGGTGATGCCGTCCGTGTCGATGTGCGTCACGATCCGCACCGACGGCGCGGCGCGTAGCCGCTCCGCGATCTCGCGAGCGACCGCCTCCATGTCCGGTCAAGCGTGGGCTGCCGAGATGAATCTTTGGGAGAGGGCTGCGAACACAGGGTTGCAAAGGACCTCTGCGTTTTCGTGTACAATCACGAAACCCCGCTGCCGTCTGGTCTAACTCGCCTGCGAGAACGAAATATCAAGGGGAGCGCGATGGGGCCTCCGTGATCCACGTCACCTCGACCGGCCTGATCGTCCACGGAGACCGGGTACTCCTCGGGAGGCGGACGAGTACGACCCGGTTTGCCGGGATGTGGGACGCGTTCGGCGGGCATCTCGTGCCGTGCGAAGAGCCGGCGATGGCCCTCGTCCGCGAGCTCGAGGAGGAGCTCGGGATCCGCGTGACGGGTCCGCGATTCCTCGGGATCTACGAGGACGTCGACCCGACGTCGAAGGACCTCTTCCGCCACTACCTCTTCCTCGTGACACGCTGGGAAGGAGAACCGCGAATCGCGAACGAGGAGCACTCCGAGATCCGATGGTTCCCCTTTGAAGACGCCGACCGGCTCGAACTCGCATCGAGCCTGAAGGAGGCGATTCGCAGGCTCTCCGCGAAAGCTTAAGCGAGACCTGCGGCTAGGCCGCATCGGGTTTGGACGTGGACGATTCGGAGGTTCGGCGGATCCTCACGACGATCCGGACGATCGCCGTCGTGGGATGCTCGAAGGATCCCGCGAAGGACGCGCACCGCGTCCCGAAGTATATGCAAATGGCCGGCTACCGAATCATCCCGGTGAACCCGACCGCGGATGTGATCCTCGGGGAGAAAGCCTATCCCTCCCTGGATTCGGTCCCGATCCCATACGATGCGGTGGACGTCTTCCGACCATCGGTCGACGTCCCGCCGATCGTCGAGCAGGCGATCCGCGGCCCCGCGAAGGTGATCTGGATGCAGCTCGGGATTCGCCATGAGGACGCCGCGAAGAAGGCGCAGGCCGCCGGGAAGACGGTCGTCCAAGACCGCTGCATGATGCGCGACCACGCGCGGCTATTCGGCGGTCACATCCTCGAATGACGATGCGGCGAACACGACCGCGGCGCTTGGGCTCCCGGCGCGGCGCGCGGAAGCGGCAAGGGCCTCGATTTCTCCAAGGACGGTCACCGCGGACGGCGGCGCATCGAACTTCGTGGTCGCTGCGGCATCGTACAGCGCCTTGAGTCGTGGTTCCGGGACGAGCCCGACGCGGATCGGCCCGGCGACTCCTCGCTCGAGCTTCACCGTCGGGCTGATTCCCGCGAATGCCTCGACCGGGACCTCGATCCAATCCGAGCCTTTCGATGGGAAGAGCTCGAGGAAGACGGCATCCGACGCGACGGCCTCGACGCTCCCGATCGACCGGAGGCCGTCCTCACCCTGCCAGACGCGCCCGAGGCGAGCCGAGGCGGACACGACCGAGTGATCCAGCCACGCCAGGTCGTGGACCCGCTGAATCGAGGCGCGACGAGTCCACAGGACCTTCGCGAGGAGGTGGTACGCCTCACGGAGCGCCTTCGCCTGGGGTGACTTGGTCCCGCTCGCCCGCTGCGCCTTGTCCAGCGCTGCGGCGATCGATGGCTGGGAGACGAGGAGCGCCTGGAAGTCCACGACGCGCAGAAGGCCGTGCCATCCCATAGGCACCCGCCACGGGTCTTCGCGGGAAAAGGGTGTCGGCTCGACGTTAGGACGAGACGCATCGCCCGGGCTCAATGCAAGACGACGGACTTGACCCCGTCGACCTGCTTGATCTGCGGGAGCAACCGCTCGGGTACGGGCGCCTCGGTCACGATGAACCCGTGCGGATCGTCGACGATCTCCGGGTCGTCCATGATCGCCTGCCGGATCGAAATGCCGGCCTGCGCGATGATCGCCGCCACGCCCGCGAGGATGCCGGGCTTCGAGGCGTTCGTCGGCACGATCTCGATCGCCCCCCAGTTCATCAGCGGCGCAATTTCCCGGAGGTGGCACACGGGCCGGAGCTTGTCGAAGAACGCTTTCAACTCGCCGTTCCGGTCGATCGTCTCGACGGTCGCGGTGACGACGCGGCGGTCCACCCCGGCGGCGCGGGCCATCGCCGTGTCCGACAGCTTGATGTCGCCGGCGAACACGCTCCCCTCATGCACCCGCAGCCCGTAGACGACCATGAGCTGCGCGACCTTCTCCTGCGCCGGGAACCCTTTGAAGTAAGGACGGAACCGTGCCCACATGTGCCTGGCCCAATGTACGGAAGAGCGCTCTGAGGGTTAATGTTTTCGTCACTCAGAGTTATAAAAGATACATCATAGAACAGAATCGTTATATAGTGTGCAAATTATCCATCCTCCGGACATCGTGGTCCCATGCAGGCTTTGAAACCGGAATCGGCGGGTGCGAGCGACGTGAAGATCCTCCTCGACACCGAGGACCTGCCGAAAGCCTGGTACAACATCCTCCCGGACCTCCCGGCGCCGTTCCCGCCCTACCTGCATCCGGGGACGAAGGAGCCCGTGCCCCCCCAGGCGTTCGAGCCCCTGTTCCCCAGGGAGCTGATCCGGCAGGAGATGAGTCCGAACCGAGCGGAGCCGATTCCGGAAGCGTTGCGCGAGGCGTACTTCCGGATCGGCCGGCCGACGCCGCTCTACCGCGCGACGCGCCTCGAGGCGTTCCTCAAGACGCCCGCGCGGATCTATTACAAGCGGGAGGATCTCTCGCCCGTCGGCTCGCACAAGCCGAACACGGCGTTCGCGCAAGCGTACTTCGCGAGCCGGGAGGGCGTCGAGGCGTACGCCACGGAGACCGGCGCGGGCCAGTGGGGGTCCGCGCTCGCCCTCGCGGCGAACTACTTCGGGATGAAGGCGAAGGTCTTCATGGTCCGCGTCTCGTACGACCAGAAGCCGTACCGGAAGTACGTGATGCAGCTCTACGGGGCGGAGGTGATCCCGAGCCCCAGCGACCGCACGAACGTCGGGAAGAAGATCCTCGCCGCGGACCCCGACCACCCCGGCTCTCTCGGCATCGCGATCTCCGAGGCGATCGAGGCCGCCGTCACCGGGACGAACACGAAGTACTCCCTGGGCAGCGTGCTGAACCACGTCCTCATGCATCAGACGATCATCGGCCAAGAGGTGATCCGGCAGCTCGAGATCGCGGACGTCACCCCAGACTACATGGTGGGCAGCGTCGGCGGCGGATCGAACTTCGCGGGCTTCGCCTACCCGATGATCGGCGAACGTCTCCACGGCCGGTCCGAGACGCGCTTCGTCGCGGTCGAGCCGGTATCCGTCCCGTCGATGACCCAGGGCAAATACGAGTACGACTTCGGCGACACGGGCGAGATGACGCCGCTCGTCAAGATGCACACGCTCGGCCACACCTTCGTGCCGCCGCGCATCCACGCGGGCGGATTGCGGTACCACGGGACCGCCGCGACGCTCAGCGTGCTCCTAGATGCCGGGATCGTCGAGCCGCGCGCCGTGGACCAGCTGAGCACGTTCGAAGCGGGTCAAATCTTCGCGAAGACCGAGGGACTCATCCCGGCACCGGAGACGTGCCACGCGATTCGCGGGGCGATCGACCTGGCCCTCGAAGCGAAGGCCCGGAACGAGGAGACGGTGATCGCGTTCAACTACAGCGGCCACGGGCTGCTGGACCTCGAAGGATATCGACAGTTCATGGAGGGCTCCCTGAAGAACAACGGCAACGCCTGAGACGACCGGCCCCGGGAACAACCCAATCCACGTCCGGGCCGGCGGGGCGGGGGTCCGGACGATTTCTACCTTCTCCGGGCGCACGCGTTCGGATGGCCCAAACGGGATTGTTCTCGGCGTTCCGAACGATTCCGAAAACTACTTCCGAATCGAGGCCAAGATGCCCCGTACGGCCCTTTCTCGCGCGGTCGCGGCGTTGGTGCTGGTTGGGCTCGCCTCATTCGTCGCGGGCACGTATCTAGCTCAGTACTCGATTGAGCAATCTTGGTTTACCTTCACACCGCCGGGTGAGACGGAGCCTCAGACCGTGTTCCGACCGTACTTGGCGACCCTGATCCCGAGCGTCGCGCTACTTGCCACCGGGATATTCGGCGTTGCCGCAGCCTTGGTCGATCCACTTGAGGCCGGCGACGAGCGGAGGCGTGTTTTTTTCCTAACGTATGGCTCCGTGAGCCTCGCCGTCGGAATCGCATTGGTCTTCCACGGATTCAACTATTCGTTTTTCTTGCAGTGCGCGGATCCGGGGGGATGTCAAGAAGTGTTCCTGCCGTTCTGGCCGGCGTTCATCCCCGGCATCGTGATGGTGGTCACCGGTCTTTTCTCCGTCGTGTTCCGGATACGCGGGATTCCCGAGCTGCCGCAATCATTGACCCGGTCCGCGTGATTCCCCGGCGTGGACGTCGGTGTGGATGTCGGCGGGACGTTCACGGACTTCGTCGGCTTCCATGGCCGCGCCGTGATCTCGGCGAAGCTGCCGACGACTCGCGACCCGTCGGGGGCGGTCCTCACGGGGATGCGGGAACTCGGTGCCACAGGGATGTCCCACGGGACCACCGTGGCGACGAACGCGATCCTCGAGCGGAAGGGTGCGCGCGTTGCGTTCATCACGACTGCGGGGTTCGAAGACCTGCTCACGATTGCACGGCAGGATCGCCCGTCGCTATACGACTTCCGCGTGACGCGACCCTCGTCTCCCGTGCCGCGCGAGGGGTGCTTTGGACTCCGCGAACGCGTCGACGCGCGCGGCCGTCCGTTGTTGCGCCCGACACCCCGAGAAATCCAACGCGTGGTGCGGGCGGTGCGCAAGTCGGGAGCGGAGTCGGTCGCGGTTTCGCTGCTGTTCTCGTTCCTCCGTCCCCAGCACGAACGAGCGATGGCCCGGGCCTTGGGCGACCTCCCGATTTCCGTGAGCCACGAAGTCCTCGCGGAATTTCGAGAATACGAACGCTCGTCGACGACGGTCCTCGACGCGTACGTGAAGCCGCTCGTGACTCGGTACCTCGCCGCGCTGGACGCTTCCCTCCGCAAGGGCTTCCTCGTCATGCGTTCGTCCGGGAGCGTGACCACGGACCGCGCGGTCGTTCGGCGGCCGATCGACATGGTCCTCAGCGGCCCCGCGGGAGGCGTGGCCGCGGCGGCATCGGTCGCCCGCGCGCCGGGACTTCGATACCTAATGACGTTCGACATGGGCGGGACAAGTGCCGACTTCTCCGTCTTGGAGAACGGCCAGCCCACTTGGACGACGGAGGCGGTCATCGACACCTTCCCGCTTGCATTGCCCGTCGTCGACATCGAGTCGGTGGGGGCCGGCGGCGGGAGCCTCGCCGTGATCGATCCCGGGGGTGCGTTGCGGGTCGGACCGGAGAGCGCGGGGGCGGACCCCGGACCCGTCGCGTACGGCAAGGGCGGCGACCGCGTCACGGTGACCGATGCGGACCTCGTAGGCGGAGCGTTGGGCCCTGGACTTCTCGGAGGCGCGCTCCCGCTGCGCAAGGAACTCGCCGCGAAGGCGGTCGAACGGCTCGCGGCCGACCTCCGGATTTCGGCCGACGAGACGGTGCTCGGGGTGCAACGGGTCGTCCGAGCCTCGATGGCGAAGGCGATGCGCCTCGTGCTCGCCCGCCGCGGGGTCGATCCAACGGAACAGGCGCTCCTCGCCTTCGGCGGTGCCGGCCCGATGCACGCCGTCGCGCTCGCGCGCGAGATTGGCATGCGGACCGTCGTCGTGCCGTTCTTGCCCGGGGCGTTCTCCGCCTACGGCGTCCTCATCTCTCCCGTCGGTCGGGAGTACAGCCGCAGCGTCGTACGTCCACTCGACCGCGCGGGGCCGGCGATCGCGCGGGTGATTGAGGAATTCAAGGAGCGTGCGCGATCGGATCTCGAATCCCAGGGGTTCGATCCCCGGCGCGCGCTCATGGACGCGACCGTCGACCTTCGCTTTCGCGGTCAGAGTTATGAGCTAAGCGTCCCGCTCCGCGGAGACCTTGCGGCGTCCTTCCGACGCGCCCATCGAGCTCGATATGGATACGTATCCCGTCATGAACCGATCGAGCTCGTCACGGTCCGTCTCGCGGTGCGGGTCCCGAGGCCCGTCCGAACTCCGGCCCGACCGACCCGCGCATCGCGTCCACCCGGCCACCGACGAGTTCTGTTCGAGGACGGATGGCTGGATGCCCAGGTCGTGCATCGCGATTCGCTCGGAATCGCCGCCGAAGTCGATGGACCCGCCATCATCGAAGAGGACCACGCGACGACCGTCGTCCCTCCGGACGCGCGCGTGTCGATCCGACCTCCCGGCCTGCTCGTGATCGAGGTGGGCACGTGAACCCGATCGAACTCGAAGTGGCCCGGATGGCGTTTGCGTTCATCGCGGAGGAGATGGGCACCGCCCTCCGGAGGACCGCGTACTCGCCGAACATCAAGGAGCGGAGGGACGCGAGCTGCGGCCTCTTCGACGAGGACGGCCGGATGCTCGTACAAGCGGAACACATCCCGGTCCACCTTGGTTCGATGCCGACCGCCGTTGAGGCGGTCCTGCGGGAATTCCCGGGCACGCTGCGCGAAGGCGACCAAGTCATCCTGAACGATCCTTACCGCGGCGGGACGCATCTCCCCGACGTCACCCTGGTCCGCCCCGTGTTCGTCCGCGGACGGGTCCTCGGATTCGCCGCGAACCGCGCCCACCACGCCGATATCGGCGGGATTGCGCCGGGGTCGATGCCCGCAGACGCCACGCGCCTCGAGGAGGAGGGCATGATCCTGGAGCCGCAGAAGTTCCTCGACCGCGGTCGGGAGCGGCGGGACGTCCTCGACCGCTTCCGACGCGAGACGTTGAATCCGCCGGAGCGTCTCGGCGACCTCCGTGCCCAGGTGGCCGCGAACGAGCTCGGGGCCCGACGTCTCGCGGAGCTCGCGTCGCGGCACGGGGTGACGCGTCTCCGGGCGCACTCCGATGCGCTCCTCGACTACGCGGAACGGCGGGTGCGCGCCGCGATCCAACCGCTGCCCCGAGGGACCTGGACCGCAGAGGACTTCCTCGAATCGGCACATCCCGATCGAGATTCGCGAATCCGGATTCGGGCGGAGGTGTCGATCGGCGGGTCCGGATTCACGATCAACTTCGCCGGCACGGACCGGCAGGTCGACGGCAATGTGAACGCGCCGCTCGCCGTCACCCTGAGCGCCTCGTACTACGTCGTGCGCTGTCTCACGGACCCCGAGGCGCCCCGGAATGCGGGGGCGTATCGACCCGTGCGGGTGCTCGCGGAAGAAGGGAGCCTCCTGCGCGCGCGATCACCCGCGGCGGTCGCGGCGGGGAACGTGGAGACGTCGCAGCGAATCGTGGACGTGATCTTCCGTGCACTCGCCGAACCCCTCGCGGACCGCGTGCCCGCGCAGAGCCAGGGGACGATGAACAATCTGACGATCGGCGCAGCCGGACGAAAGCCCTTCTCGTACTATGAGACGATCGCCGGCGGGGAAGGCGCCCTCCCGTTCCGGGACGGCATGTCCGGGGTCCACACGCACATGACCAACACGCGAAACACGCCGGTCGAGGCGCTCGAGCTGGCGTATCCGCTCCGCGTCGAGGAATACCGGCTCATCCCCGCGAGCGGCGGCGGGGGCCTCCATCCGGGCGGCGACGGCGTGCGCCGGTCCGTGCGGCTCCTCGCCTCGAGGGGCACCGCGTCGATCCTCACGGAGAGGCGGGTCCTCCCACCGAGCGGCCTGTACGGCGGCGCGGACGGTCGGCCCGGACGGAACTTCCTCGTGCACGACGGCAAGAGACGTCGCCTGCCTGCGAAGGTCACGGTCTCCCTCTCGAAGGACGACGTGCTGATCCTCGAGACGCCGGGCGGCGGTGGCTGGGGCGCGAAACGCACGGCGTGAGTGTAGCCTACCTGCACCGCGGACCTTCACCTTCCGGACGCACGCTCCGCTCGCGTGCTCCTCGCGGCGTTCCTCCTCGGCTTCGTCCTCGTCGTGATGCTCGGCGTCCTCACCGGCATCGTGACCGGCCTTTCGCCGGGGTTGCATGTGAACAACGTTGCCGCATTCGTCTTGGCGACCGAACCCGCGTGGGCGGCGTTCCTCGCGTCGATCCTCCCGGAAGCCACCGCGGCGAGCGGCGTCGGCATCTTCCTCGCGCTCTACCTGCTCGCGACCGCGGCCGCCCACGCCGTCTTCGACTTCATCCCGAGCGTGTTCTTGGGCGCACCCAGCGAGGACACCGCGCTGGCCGCGTTGCCCGGCCATCGCCTCCTCCGGGTCGGACAGGGGGCGAAGGCGGTCGCCCTCGCGGCGCGGGGCGTCGTGCTCGGCACAGCGTTCGCGGTGCTCGCGCTGATCCCCTTGCGGGCCGTCCTCTCGGATCCGATCGGGCTCGCGGACCTCTTTCGACCGTGGTCCGCCGTGTTCCTGGCGTTCGTCCTCGGGGCGTTGCTCGTGTCCGAGTCCCGCGGAGGGAAGGCCCGTCGAGTCTGGAGGGCGGCATGGGTCCAGGCCCTCGCCGGGGCTCTCGGTGTGGCGACATTGCGAGGACCGACCTCGCTCGACGCTGGAGTGATCCTGTTCCCGTTGTTCTCCGGGCTCTTCGGGATCCCGAGCCTGCTCATCGGACTGAGGGCGGGGCCCGGCACGATCCCGCCGCAGCGGCTCGAACCTCTGCGCGCAATCAACCGGATGGACGTCCGCTCATCGATTCGCGGCACGCTCGCGGGCGCGAGCGTCTCGTGGCTCCCGGGCCTGAGCGGCGGTGCGGCGGCGACCTTGGCCTCCCTGCGCGTCCGGAAGTCGACGGGTCCGTCGCAGTTCATGGTCGTCCTCGGGGCGGTGTCCAGCTCGACCGCCCTCCTGAGCGTCGCGGTCCTCTACATGATCCATCGCTCGCGCAGCGGCGCGGCCGTCGCCGTGGATCGGCTGCTGCCCGAGGTCGGGTCTTGGCCAGATCCACTCCGGGTCCCGGCGTCGCTGGCCGTCTTAATTGTGGGGACCGTCCTCGCGACGGCCGTCGCCGCGCCCCTCGCCGTCCGCATGGCCCGCTGGGTGGCATCGCGTTCGTCGACGGCGGACCCGCGTCGCGTCTGCGGCGCGTCCCTCGTCGCGCTCGTCGCCCTCCTCGCGGTCGTCTCCGGTCCGGTCGGCCTCGCCATCGCGTCGCTGGCCGCGGTCGTCGGTCTCGTCCCAATCTCGCTCCGCGTCCGGCGGGTGCATCTGATGGCGTCTCTCCTCGTCCCGGTCCTCATCGGCTACCTCGCGACTGCCTGAGAAAGGGTAATGAGGTCCGAGCCACATTGGCAGCCTCACGGGAACCAGGATGGACTCGGTTCGCGCCCGTCCTCCGGATTCGCTCGAGCGGCTCTCGTACGTGATCGCGAGTCGGCAGCGTGAGAAGGTCCTCGCCGCCGTCATCCCGGGTCCGAAGACGCCCGGGCAGCTCGCGAAGAACACCGGCCTGCGGCTCCCGCACGTGAGCCGGACGCTCGGCGAGCTCGTCCGCGCGGGCCTTGTTCGATCGGTCGGCGCGGAGCGCCGGGGGAAGCTCTATGCGCCGACGAACCTCGGCGTCGCGGTCTTCAGCGAGGTTGCGGATGCGCGCGGAGACCGGCTCGTCGCGCCGATGGTGCGGGGGAGCCAGTTTCGGAACTACCATCATTGGGTATCCGTCAGGCGCGGCCGGACGGCGGCGGATTCGTTGCTGCTCGAAGCGGGCATCGACCCCGCCCGCCTGGACGTCGACCGGTGGTATCCGCTGCGATCCGTGCTGGAGGTCCTGGATCTTGTCGAATCCCGCTTCGGCGACGGGACGTACGAAGCGACGAGGACCATGCTCCGCGAGGAGGCCCGCAATTTCGCGTCCCTCCGCCGCCTCCTGACCCGGGCGCTCCCGCTCCCCCTCCTCCTGGAGCTCTCGCCGAACGCGTACAACCGGGACTACAACCATGGCCGTCTCGAAGTCGATGTCCAGGACCGTCGGGCGCTCATGAAGCACTACGACTGGATGAGCAGCCCGGCGCGATGCGCGGCGTGGCTTGGGACCTACGAAGGGTTCCTCGCGCTCATCGGGATCCAAGGGACCGTGACGAAAGTCGCCTGCATGCTGAAGGACGACCCGTACTGCGGCTACCTGATCTCGTGGTGAGCCGTCGGGGAACGTCGAGAACGGAACATTCGCTGGTAACTTCCAGGTAACCATGCATTATGACCCGAGAGGCCGTGACAGGATGAGGCAGGAATCTAGGCGAACGAACGCTCGTTCTGGAGGGATGCCTGCCGGCGCCCGTCCTCGGAAGGGTCGCGGACGGGTGTGCTTTCTCATTCGTCGTGGTTCTCACGGGTGCCGTACGGCGTCGAGTACTTGTGCGTCTCTCGGATCCGTTCGACCCCGTCGATCTCGTTGACGTACTCCGCGACGACGCCGGGGACAAGCGATTGCCAGTCGCCGCCTTTCAGCATCGCTTCCCGCACGCGGGTCCCGGACAGCCGCTCCCGGTCCACGAGGGGCGGTGAGAGGACCTTGAACCCGTGTTCCCGGAAGAGCCGGACCACCAGGTCGGAGTTCGAGTACACGACGTCGAAGCGCGGCACGAGGGAGAGGACGTGGCTCACCCAGACGCTGTGCACATGCGTGTCCGGAATCGGCACGATGTGGTAGTTGTGGATGCCCTCCGCATCGAGGGCGCGCTTGATCATCTCGTACCGCTCCCCGGCGGTGAAGGGGTTCTCGCCGGTGTGGCTGTACTGCGCCGAGCCGATCCCGACGATGATCTCGTCGTGCGTCTCCAGGATCCGCCGCACCGTCGCGAGATGGCCCCGGTGGAACGGCTGGAACCGCCCGATGAAGAAGGCTCTCCCGCTCACTCCTCATCCTCTCCGAGGAAGTGCTCGATGTACGGGCACTCGAGCGTCAGGAACTTGCGGCAGTGCACGCAGCGGCCGTCCTCTTGCCCGGGGGCCAGGGCCGGATTCGGCTCGTAGCAGGGCATCGGTTCGGAGAATTCGAACGGCTCGGGCGCATCTTCCATGGGGTCCCTCCGAGGCGACTCAGTGAGGGACCGCTGCAGGGCCTGGCTTGTCCGGGGTCATCTTGGGGACGAGAGCCGCAAGCTTGCTGATCAACCCGGACTTCTTCGGGCCGACGAGGGCCTGTTCGAGCACCTCGCTCAGCGTGTCAACCGGGACGATCTCGATCTTTCCCTGGTATTTGTCCTCGAGCAGGACGTCTTTGAGGTTCGTTCGGGGAATCACGACCTTCTTGATCCCGAGTTCCGCGGCCGCCTCGATCTTCGCCGTGACGCCGCCGACGGGCAGGACCTGCCCGCGGACGCTCAGCGAGCCCGTCATCGCGACCGCTTGGCTGACCGGGACTTCCTCGAGGGCGCTGATCACCGCCGTGGCGACGGAGATCGAGGCGCTGTCGCCCTCCGTCCCTTCCCGCGAGCCGACGAACTGCACGTGGATGTCATGATTCGAGATGTCTTCGCCCGTGTACTTCTTGATCAGGGCGGCGACGTTCTCGACGGCCTCCTTCGCGATCTCCCCGAGTCGGCCCGTGGCGATGATCCGTCCGCCCTGCTTCGCCTGGGCCGGCGTGACCTCCGCCGCGATTGGGAGGACGATCCCGCTGAACTCCGCGATCGAGTTGTCGCCGACGAGCACCGCGAGGCCGTTCACCATGCCCACAATCGCGCCTTCCGTGATGAACGTCTGGTACTCCTTGCCGCGTTCAATCATTCGGTCTGCGACCTGCTGTTCGAGGGACCGCGCGATGCGCTTTGCGTTGAGGACGTTCTTCGCCGTGACGAGTGGCGTGCCCTCTTCTTGCGCGATGTCGCCCGCGACCCGAATGAGGCCGCCGAGCTCGCGCAGTCGGAGGGTGAGCTGGCCGCGTCGACCCGCGCGGCGCTGCGCCTCTCGCAGGATCTCGAGGACGGCCGTGCGGTCGAAATGGGGGATCTTGCGATCCTTCGAGACCTCTTGCGCGACGAATCGCACGAGTTTGAGCCGGTTCTCTTCCGTGTCCGGCATCGTGCTCTTCATGTAGATCTCGTAACCGTAACCGCGGATCCGCGACCGCAGGGCCGGATGCATGCCTTGCACGGCGTCGAGGTTCCCCGCGGCCACGAGGATGAAATCGCAGGGCACGGCTTCCGTCTTCACCATCGCGCCGGAGGACCGCTCGCTCTGGCCGACGATGGAGAACTTCTTCTCCTGCATGGCGGTCAGCAGCGACTGCTGGCTCTCCATTCGGAGCACGTTGATCTCGTCGACGAACAGGACGCCCTTGTGCGCTTTGTGAATCGCACCGGATTCGACGCGCTCGTGGGCGGGCGTCTCGAGGCCGCCGCTCTGGAACGGGTCGTGCTTCACGTCCCCGAGGAGGGCGCCCGCGTGGCTGCCGGTCGCGTCGATGAACGGCGGAGACTCGTCCGGGGTGTGGCTCACGAGGAGCTTGGGCACCATCAGGTTCTCCTGGCGGTGTCCCGTGTAGCGGCTCGCGATGTAGATGATTGCCGCAACCAAGATGCCGAACAGGATGATCTGCGGCGCTTCCGGGTTGAAACCGGGAGACGGTCCCCCCCAGTTATACGACATGATCACGCTGAGGCCGATGATGAAGAACACGATCGTCATGACCATCGAGGCCTTCTGTTCGCGTCGCTGCATCGCCTCCGCCTTCTGGGCGTTGACGATCTCCCGGCCCTTGCCGGCGGGCACGACGCGGATCTTCGGCTCGTTCGGGTCCTCGGGGTTGTGATAGACGATAATATCCTGGAGTTCGTCCCGCGGAAGGAGTTCCGTCATCGCGCGAGCGAGCATCGACTTGCCGGTGCCCGGATCGCCGATGAGCATGACGTGCCGCTTCTGCTCCGAAGCCTTCCGGATGACCTCGACAGCCCGCTCCTGACCGATCACCTGGTCGACGAGCCTCTCCGGGATCTTGACCTCGGCGGTGCTGCGGAAATCCACCTTGTTAATCCAGGAATCCACCGGGGGCAGCTCGTCCGGTTCTCCCGCGGTCTCCACCATGTTTTGACCGGCCCCGCGCGTTGGTCACGTTCGAATACACGAGCCTTCTACTTAAACACTTTGACCTAGAAGACAGGAATGAGAGAGCAGAAAAGTTCTGTCGCTCTCGGGACAAATCGCGAACCGAAACGGGCTCACGCACTCGGACCCGCGATCATCTGCGCGAGCTTTGCGAACGCGCGCTCGACGTTGTCGCCCGTCTTCGCCGACGTGAACATCCAGGGAGCGCCGTGGGACTCGGCGGCTCGCTTTACGTCGGCTTCCTTCACCGCCATCTGGTCTCGGAGGTCCGCTTTGTTCGCGAGGTACTCGATCGGAATGTTGCCCGTGACCTTCACGACCGCGGCGACCCATTCGTCGAGGTCGTCGAGCGTCTCCCTCCGCGTGACGTCGCACACGGCGAGGACGCCTTGGGCCCCGTGGAAGTACGCTTCCTTCAGCAATTCGCGGAATCCCTTCTCGCCCATGATGTCCCAGATCGTCATGTCGATGTCCGTGCCCCCGTTCGGGCCGTCGACCTTGATCTCCTTCTTCGAGACCTTCGCGCCCAACGTGGAGATGTATCGATCATCGAATTGGTCCTGGATGAATCGGCGAATCAGGCACGTCTTGCCGACCGCGCCCTCCCCGACGAGGCAGATCTTGACCTTCATTCGCTGGCGGTCCATGGAAGTCCCCGGACGGGTTGCGTCGCGCTCACGAGGCTCAGATTATAAAGGAATTGCTCAACGGTTATCTGATGAGATAACACGCACGTCTTGACTCGATGCGCCGCGGCGGCTCACGCATCGCCGCCGTGCGCGATCGCGTCCCCGAGGACCTTGAACGCCTCGTTGACTCCCTGGCCGGTCTTCGCCGAAGTGACGAAGTGCTTCGCGTTGTGGATCGTGCCCATCCGCGCGAGTTCCTCCTCGCTCACGACGAGGCGCTCCTTCAGATCGAACTTGTTTCCCAGGAAGACGATGGGGACGTTGCCCACCTGCTTCCGGATCATCTGCACCCAGTTGTTCAGGTCGTAGAACGTATCCTTGCGGGTCATGTCGCAGACCGCGATCACGCCGTGGGAGCCCTCGAAGTACGCGTCACGGAGGAGCGCTCGGAACCCTTTCTCCCCCATGATGTCCCACACCATCATGTCGAGGCTCGCGTTCGCGCCTCTCCACATCACGTCGACCGTCTTCTTCGTGACCTTGGTCCCAACGGTCGCGATGTACCGGTCCTCGAACGCGTCCTGCACGTACCGCTTGATGAGGGATGTCTTTCCGACGGCGACGTCGCCGACCAAGCACACTTTCACCTTGACGTGCTTCTGGCCGACCAACGCGGGCACCGCCATCAACGACGCCCAACCCGGCGCTGATTTATGTACCGTGAGGACGCGAGTATCGTCCCTGATAAGTATTATCGGTCGTCGATATGCGCCTGGGGGAGTCGCCGTCCCACCCTGTTCGCTCTCAATCTTCAGCGACGAGCGCCGATCGGCATCAGGAAGAGTTAGAGTAAGGGCGGCTTGTCCTCGCTCCGATTGCCCCTGACGATTCTCATTCTTCGGGGATAACCTTCCGGGTGTAGCGCTCTTTCGCGACACGTTCGGCGAGGGACTGGAAGGCGGTCTCGACGTTGACGCCCGTCTTGGCGGAGGTGAAATGGAAGGGACTGTCGTACGCGCGCGCCGCCTGGACCATCTCGTCCTCCGTGATCTGTGCCTGGTCCTTCAGGTCGACCTTGTTCCCCAGGAACTCGATCGGGATCTTCCCGGTGACGCTGTAGACGCCTTCGATCCAGTCGTCGAGATCGTCGAGGGTCTTCCGGCGGGTGACGTCGCACACCGCGAGGATCCCCCGGGCACCGTAGAAGTACGCTTCCTTGAGGAGTTCCCGGAACCCCTTCTGACCCATGATGTCCCAGATCGTCATGTCGATCTTGAGCTCGCCGGCGCCTTCGGGCACCGAGGACGTGAGTTCTTTCTTCGAGACCTTCGTGCCGAGCGTCTGGATGTACTTGTCGTCGAAGTTGTCCAAGACGAACCGGCGGATGAGCGACGTCTTCCCGACGGCCGCCTCGCCGACGAGGCACACCTTCACTTTCATCCGCTTTACTTCCATGAAAGACCGCCGCGCGACGTGGCATAGCCGGGGAGACCCGCTTAAAAGTTATGGGAATGTTATCAGCCCCGATACGCCGAGCCCGTGCCTGCCACCCATTCCGCCGCGGCCGCGAGCGCTCGGAATGAGAAAGCGTATTGTATCCTCCAAGCGCTGAGGGTCCCAAAGGCGCGACGATGTGCGACGAATACTACGACGCCCGCATGCGGGCGTTCTGGCGGGCGCTCGCAGAGGAAGAAGCGGACGAAGAGCTCGAGGCGGCCGAGGACGATCCGATCGTCAAGCCGATCGCCATCGAGACCCTGGAGCCGCGGAAGGCGAAGCCCAAGGCGCTCCTCCACTGAATCCCTCCGGCGTCCGATCGGTCGACGGTTTCCTCCAGAGAACGCACGACGTTCTCCAAAGAATTAAATAGACCCCCTCTATAGGGAGCGCTCAGCGCGCCGACCACACGCTCCCGGGCAATCCCTTGCGGATCCCGGCAATGCGGGCCCGTTTGTTCTGGGTCCGCAGGCAGCGTCACGGTGGCGCGGCAACGGCTCGCGTCTCGAAGCACGCGACGAGAGATTACTCTCTCCGGAGGAGTGGCGCAGTGCCCAAGGAGCACCGACCCCGACACGGATCGATGGGCTTTTCGCCCCGCAAGCGGAGCGAGAGCCCGATTCCTCATTTCTCGAGCTGGCCCGACACCGACGGCGGGGCCCCGAAAGTCCAGGGCTTCGCGGGATACAAAGCCGGCATGACCCACGCGATCGTGATCGACTATCGACCGACGTCGACGACCTCGGGGCAAGAGGTGCAGGTGCCCGTCACGGTCGTCGAGGTGCCGCCGATGCGCGTCGCAGGCGTGCGCCTGTACCGCCGGGTCCCGGAGGGCCTGAAGACGGTCACCGAGGTGTGGAGCCCGCGGCTCGACAAGGAACTGCGGCGGGTCTTCCCCATTCCGAAGGACTACGATGCCGACGACGCATGGAAGAAGGCGAATACCGCCGATGTGGACGACGTCCGACTCATCACCTTCACACAGCCCGCGCTCGTCACAGGGGTCCCGAAGAAGAAGCCGGATCTCATGGAGAATCGGGTGGCCGGGGGTTCTGTAGACGACCGCGTCAAGTATGCGAAAGGCCTGCTCGGGAAAGAGATTCCCGTGACTGAATTCTGTCGCGAGGGCTCGATGGTCGATGTCGCGGCGATCACGAAGGGCAAGGGATGGCAGGGTCATCACACGCGTTGGGGCACGCGCCTCCTGAGCCACAAGAACTCGAAGCACCGCCGGAACATCGGGACGCTCGGGAACTTCCAGCCCGGGTACGTGCGGCCGACCGTGCCGCAGGGCGGCCAGTTCGGGTACCACCAGCGGACCGAGTACAACAAGCGGATCCTGAAGATCGGCGAGAAGGGCGACGATATCACGCCGAATGGCGGCTTCCTCCACTACGGCTTGGTGCGGAATCCGTACGTGCTCCTGCACGGCTCGATCCCGGGCCCGACGAAGCGGTTGATCCGATTCCGGGACGCGGCCCGCGTCGGCTACGTCAAGCTGGAGAAGTCGCCCGAGCTGACGTATGTCTCACGAGAAGCGAAGCAGGGGGTGTGACCGGCTTGGCAGATCCCGAAGACATGAAGGAGTCGGCCGCGGAATCCGCCGAGAAGGAAGCACCCAAGCGGCGCCTTCGCGCGAAGAAGCCCGCCAAGGCCGCCAAGGCGACCAAGGCGACCAAGGCCGAGAAAGAGTCGAAGCCCAAGGAGAAGAAGACCGAACGACCCGCGCTGACGGCGGGCCAGGTCCACGTGTACTCCCTCGACGGCGACGTCCTGAAGAGCGTCGAGTTGCCCCCGGTCTTTCAATCGGAAGTTCGCACGGACCTCATCCGACGCGCGGTGACGTCCGCGCAGGCGAACCGCCGCCAACCGTACGGGTCGTCCTTCACCGCGGGCACGCGCCATTCCGTCCGGTGGTCCGGAAAAGGCCACGGCGTTTCACGGGTGCCGCGGATTCGCGGGACGATGATCGGGGCGCAGGCTCCCGGGACCGTCGGCGGCCGTCGCGCGCACCCGCCTCGGATTCAGGCCATCTGGGCGAAGAAGATTAACGATCACGAACGGCGGCTCGCTCGCAACGCGGCGCTCGCCGCGGTCAGGGATCCTTCGCTCGTCTCGTTGAGGGGCCACCGGTTCGACGAGGACCTGAGTCTCCCGGTAATCGTCGAAGATGGCATCGAGGCGGTCGACCTGGACAACCGCGCGACCCGCGAAGGCCTCCGCATCCTGAATCGCCTCGGCGTGATCGCCGACGTCGATCGCGCAAAGGACGGGCGCCACATCCGAGCCGGTCGCGGGAAGATGCGCGGTCGGCGGTACCGCCAACCGCGGAGCCTGCTCATCGTGGTCAAGGAGGCGGATAAGGTGCGCCGTCTCTTCGGCAACCTCCCCGGCGTCGAGGTCGTGAGTCCGGCCGCGCTCAACGCGGAGTTGCTCGCGCCCGGCGGCGATCCCGGGCGACTCACCGTGTTCAGCGAGGGCGCGCTCGAGGTCCTGCGGAGCTGGAGCCCATGAAGCCGCACGAGATTCTCCTGCATCCCTACGTCACGGAAAAATCACTCAACATGCTACAAGGCACCCCCGCGCAGAATCTGAAAGACGGGAACCGCCTCGAGTTCCTCGTACGGCGGGAGGCAACCCGGGCCGAGGTCAAGAAAGCGTTCGAGGACCTGTTCCAGGTGAAGGTCGCGAAAGTCAACACGTTCGTCCGGAAGGACGGCAAGCATGCGATCATCAAGCTCAAGCCGGAATTCTCCGCGGAAGAGATCGGCATGCGGATCGGGGTGTTCTGATGGGAAAGAACCTGCGCTCCCAGCGCCGCGGCCGCGGTACGTCCCCGACGTACCGATCGCCGAGCCATCGACATCCCGGACTGGTCGCGCATCCCCGCCTCCCCGGTGCCGGCGTGGTGACGGACATCTTTCAGGCGCCCGGCCACACGGCGCCCCTCGCCCGCGTGCGGTTCGGCGGACAGGAGGTCCTCATGATCGCGTGCGACGGGCTGTCCGTTGGACAGCGGGTCACCCACGGCGCCCCGAACATCGACCGCGGGAACACGCTGCCCCTGAAGGACATCCCGGAGGGAACCCTCGTGTACAACATCGAGGCGAGGCCCGGAGACGGAGGTCGGTTCGTCCGCGCCGCCGGCACCCAGGCGGTCGTGGTGAGCCACGGTGAGCGTACCGTCGTGCAACTCCCGTCCGGTCAGTTCCACTCGTTCCATCGGGAGTGCCGCGCGACGATCGGCGCGGTCGCGGGCGCGGGCCGCGGCGACAAGCCCTTCACGAAGGCGGGGAAGAAGTGGTTCTCGTACCGTTCCTTCAGCAAGGCGATGTTCAACGTGCGCGGGGTCGCGATGAACCCGGTGGACCATCCCCACGGCGGCGGTTCCCACCAGCACGTCGGAAAGCCGTCGACGGTGGGCTATGATGCTCCTCCCGGTCGCAAGGTCGGCCGGATGTCGCCGCAGCCGAAGCGGCTGAAAGCGAAACGACGGAGGACGTGAGGATGGCAAAGAAGATGGGCGGCCTGGCGAAGGCGGCGCGACGGAAGCTGCGGAAGCGCGCGGGGCTCGTCGAGACCCGCCGCAAGAAAGAGTTCACATACCGCGGGTACACGCTCGACGAGATGAAGGCGATGACCCTCGAAGAGATCATCGAGCTGCTCCCGGCGCGTCCGCGGCGCTCGTTCATGCGGGGGATCGACGAGGAACGCCTCACCTTCATCGAGAAGCTGCGCGCCAACGGCACGGAGGATGCGGTGCGGACGCACTGCCGGGACGTGCCGATCCTCCCGGACTTCATCGGGAAGAAGGTCGCGATCCACAACGGGAAGGAGTTCGTGACGGTCGAGATCAAACCGGAGATGATCGGGCATTACGTCGGCGAGTTCGCGATGACACGCAGGCCCGTGGTCCACAGCGGGCCCGGCGTCGGCGCGACGCGATCGTCGAAGTTCATGCCGCTGAAATGAGGGGACGCATGACCAAGCTCGGGTATACGATGGAATACAAGATCGAGACGATGGCCCGAGCGTACGGCCGGGACATGCCCCTCGCCTGGAAGAAGTCCGTGGAGCTCGCCCGGGCGCTCCGCGGCAAGACGGTCGACAACGCCCGCGAGTACCTGGAGCGGGTGATCTCGCTGAAGCAGCCCGTCCCGATGAAGAAGTACAAGCGCTGGGTCGCCCACAAGTCCGGAATGGGCCCGGCCCGCTATCCTGTCAAGGCTGCGAAGGCGTTCCTCAAGGTGCTCGAGAGCGCGGTCTCGAACGCGGAGTTCACGGGAAAAGACGACCCCGACGCGATGGTGATCCGGGTGATCAACGCGCACAAGGGCTCGATCACGAAGGCGATGCGGCCGCGGGCGTACGGCCGCAGCGGGCCGTGGAACCAGGACACCGTCAACCTCGAGATCGTGCTGGAAGAGGTGGCGTGACGTGGCGCGCGAAGCGAAGGTTGAGCGGAAGGACAAACGCATCATCGTCGAGAACGTGCGCCGCGTCCTCCTGAAAGAATATCTGATGAGCGAGACGCGCCGCGCGGGATTCGGGGGCCTCGACATCCAGAGGACGCCGATGGGCACACGGGTCTCGCTGTTGGCGGAACGACCCGGGCTCGTCATCGGCCGGAAAGGCGGCGCCATCAAGAGCCTCACGGAGGCGGTTGAGCGGCAGTTCAAGTTCGACAATCCCCAGATCGAGGTGCAGGAGGTCGAGACCCCGGCGCTGAACGCGCAGATCATGGCGGAAAAGTTGTCGAACGCGCTTGAGCGTGGATGGCACTTCCGGCGGGCGGGGCACTCGACCGTCCGGCGGATCATGGAGGCGGGCGCGAAAGGCTGCCTCGTCGTGATCGCGGGCAAGCTGACCGGGCAGCGTCACCGGAGAGAGAAGTTCAAAGCCGGTCATATCAAGTACTGCGGCGAGCCGCGGCACCTTTGGATGGACCTCGGATTTGCGGTGGCGAAGCTGAAGCCTGGGGTCATCGGCGTCACCGTCGAGATCATGAGCCCGAGAGCCCGGTTGCCCGACGAGGTCGAGGTCAAGCAGCCATCCGCGGAGTACGTCGCAGCGGCGGAGGCCGCCGCCGTCGAGGCGGCGGCCCGGGCGGCCGAATCGGCGTCCGTCGTGGAGGCGAAGCCGGAGGTCCCGATAGTCGCCGCCGCGGAGGGCGAGGAGCCCGAGGAAGCCGAGCCGCTGTTGCCGCTCGATGACGCCGACGACACCGCAAAGAAAGTGAAGAAGAGCAAGGTCGCGACGAAGCGACTGAAGAAGGTCGCGAAGGAAGTCAAAGAACTCGGGGTCGACGCCGACCTCGGGGCGGAAGGAGGCGACGAATCGTAGATGCCGCTCCTCCGGACGAAGGAGATCCGCGCGATGGACGCGGAGACGCTCGCGAAGAAGCTCACGGAGCTCCAAGACGAGTTGATGCACGAGCGGGGCGTCGCAGCGATGGGCGGCGCGCCGCCGAACCCCGGAAAGATCCGCGCGCTGCGGAAGAACATCGCCCGCATCCTCACGATCACCCGGGAAGAAGAGATGCTCGGGACTGCGAAGCCGGCGGCCTCTCCAAAGCCCGAACCGAAGGAGGCGACCTGATGGCGATCTGCGCGACGTGCGGCCTCCCGGACGAGCTTTGTGTGTGCGAGGAGATCGCGAAGGAGCAGCAGCTGATTCGCGTGAGCCATGACACGCGCCGGTACGGCAAGACGATGACGATCGTCGAGGGGCTGGACATCGGGGACATCGACATCGATGAGCTCGCACGGACCCTGAAGAACCGCTGCGCCGCCGGGGGCACGGCCAAGGAAGGCCGTATCGAGCTGCAAGGCGAGCACCGCAAGCGGGTGCAGGAAGTCCTCCAGGGCATGGGCTACCGAGTCCAGGTGGTGTGACATTGAACCTCCGGAAGCATGAGCTGATCGGGCTGCGCGTCGAGGTGCTCGGCGCGACGGACCCGACCCAGGCCCACCTCCACGGCCGCGTGGTCGACGAGACGCGGAACATGCTCGTCCTCGAGATCGCGGGGGAGGAGAAGCGGATCCCGAAGCACGGGAGCCGGTTCCGATTTGACGTTCAAGGCGGCCTCGAGCTCGACGGCGACGAAATTCGCTATCGGCCCGAAGACCGCGTGAAGAAGGCCCGGTGATTCCATGGCCGAGAAGAAAGCCGCGAAGAAACCCGCCTCGGCCCCGACGGCGCCCGCGCGATCCGCGGCGCAGGGGGCGCGGGACATCGGGATCGACGTGCCGGTCCCCGGGCGGACGTGCACGGATGCGAAGTGCCCGTTCCACGGGGGTCTCCCGGTCCGCGGTCAGAGCCTCGAGGGCGTCGTCGTCTCCGCGAAGATGCAGAACACGGTCGTCGTCGAGCGCGAATATCTGCGATACATCCGGAAATACGAACGGTATGAGAAGCGCACCCACCGCATGAACGTCCATGCGCCGCCGTGCCTCGGGCTGCAGGTCGGGAATCGCATCACGATGATGGAGTGTCGGCCTCTCGGAAAGACGGTGCACTTCGTCGCGATCCACAACCAGGCGGTGGCCGCATGAAGGGACTTCCCGGACGGCAGACGCGGGGCCTTCCGAAAGGCGCTCGCCTCGAGTGCATCGACAACACCGGCGCGAAGGTCGTCGAGATCATCGAGGTGCTGAAGTACCGCGGCGTCCGCAACCGCCTCGCGTCCGCGGGCATCGCGGACCTCTTGGTCGTCACGGTCAAGAAGGGGACGCCGGAGACGCGGAAGCAAGTCATGAACGCCGTCATCGTGCGGCAGAGGCGTCCGTTCCGGCGACCGGAGGGGATGATGGTGCAGTTCGAGGACAACGCGTGCGTCATCGTGACCCCGGAGGGCGAGGTCAAGGGATCGGACATCAAAGGGCCCGTCGCCCGAGAGGCCGCGGAGCGCTGGCCGAGAGTCGCCGCGACCGCGAGCATGATCGTGTGAGGTGAGACGACGGCGAGCGCGAAGGCACGGAAGCAACGGAAGCGGGCGGCGAACGCGCCCCTCCATCGGAAACGCCTCATGGCGTCCTCGCACGTGGCGCCGGAGCTGCACGACAAAGCGAAAGGACGCATCCCCCGGGCCATCCCGGTCCGCAAGGGCGATACGGTCCGCGTGATGCGCGGCGGCTTCGAGGGGCGCGAAGGCAAGGTCGTCAGTGTGGACCGGGTGGACGGGACGGTCGTCGTGGAGGGCATCACGATCGAGAAGGTGGACGAGAAGAAGGTCGCTCGCCCGATCCACGCGTCCAACCTGATGATCGTACGGATGGACGACACGGACGCCTGGAGGCGCCGCCGATTCGAGGAGTGAGGGGATCGTGAAGAAACATCTGAAGCGGTTGCCGGCCCCCCGGAGCTGGACGGTCACCCGTAAGACGGACTTCTGGGTGTCCCGGCCGTCCCCGGGCCCGCACCCCGCCGAACGCAGCGTCCCGCTCGGGCTGATCCTGCGGGACATGCTGAAGATCTGCGACTCGGCGCGGGAGGCGCGGCACATCCTGAACAATCGCGCCGTGCGGGTCGACGGCCGCGTCGTGACGGACCCGAGGTTCTCGGTCGGATTGATGGACGTGCTGTCCCTCGCCGACGTCAAGGCGCACTACCGCATGCTCGTCGACGCGCGGGGCCGCATGGCCCTCGTTCCCGTCGAAGCGGACGACGCCTCGTGGAAGCTCTGCCGCGTCGAGGACAAGACGACGGTCCGCGCGGGCAGGACGCAACTGAACCTGCACGATGGGCGAAACATCCTGCTGGCAAAGGATGCGTACAAGACCGGCACGACGCTCAAGATCCACGTCCCGGACCAGAAGGTCGCGGAACACTACGAGCTCGTCGAGGGCGCGCCGGTGCTCGTGACGGGAGGGCAGCACGTCGGCGAGATCGCGCACGTCGCCGCGATTCAGCGGACCAGGAACCCGCGGTCGAACATCGTGACGTTCAAGGAGGGATTCTCGACCGACATCGAAAAGGTCTTCGTCGTCGGCAAGGAAGCCCCGATGATCCGAATGCCGGAGGCCCCGGCGATCTAGGTGGTACGATGGCGGGCATGCGAGACATCCGGATCGAGAAGGTCGTGATCAACATCGGCGTCGGGGAGGCCGGTGAGAAGCTCGTCAAGGCTCAGAAGGTCCTCGGGCTCGTCGCGAAGCAGAAGCCCGTGCAGACGCTCAGCCACACCGCAGTCCGGGACTGGGGCGTGCGACGCAACATGCCGATCGGCACGCGCGTTACGTTGCGGGGCGACCCCGCGGTGGCGTTCCTCAAGGACGCGCTGGAGATCCGGAACAACCGCCTCCCATCGTACAGCTTCGATCCACGCGGCAACGTCTCGTTCGGGATTCAGGACTATACCGACTTCCCCGGCATGAAGTACGATCCGGAGATCGGCGTGTTCGGGATGGACGTGAGCGTGGTCCTCCAGCGCCCCGGGTTCCGCATCGCCCGCCGGGCCGCGAAGCCGCGTCGCATCCCGCGGCGGCACCGAATCTCCCGGGACGAGGGCGTCCAGTTCATGCGCGATGCATTCAAGGTCGAGGTGGTGGAGTGAGGCGGACGAAGGACTTCGGCCGAAAGCGGGGCTGCCTCCGGTGCGGCCGGAAGCGCGGCATCGTCCGGCGGTACGGCCTCCACCTGTGCCGACAATGCTTCCGCGAGATCGCGTACGAGCTCGGCTTCCGGAAATACAGCTGAGGCGGGACGATGCTTCAAGATCCTCTGAACGACGCGATGGCGACGATCCGGAACGCGGAGGCCGCGGGGAAGGCGGAGTGCTTCATCCGTCCGGCGTCGAAGCTGATCGGTCACGTCCTCAAGGTGATGGAGGAGCACCAGTACATCCGATCGTTCGAGCTCGTCGAGGACGGCCGCGGAAATCTCTATCGGGTCGGGCTCGTCGGGAGCATCAACAACTGCGGCGTGATCAAGCCCCGATTCGCCGTTCGGCGGACGGATCTTGAGAAGTTCGAGGCCCGCTACCTGCCCGCGCAGGATTTCGGCGTCCTGATTCTCACCACGACGGAAGGCGTCATCTCCCAGACGAAAGCGAAGCAGATCGGCGTGGGCGGGAAGCTCCTCGCCTACGTGTACTGAGGTGCCTCGATGCCTGTCGCCGGTTTCATCGAACGGGTGGTCGACGTCCCGGACGGCGTCCAGGTCCAGATCGAAGGAGGTCACGTCGTCGTAAAGGGACCGCGACACGCCCTTCGACGGAGTCTGTCCCATCCCCGGATCCGGATGCAGGTCGACGGGAAGCAGGTCAAGATCCGCTGCGAATTTCCCCGACGGAAGGACGGGGCGCTCGTCGGGACGTTTGCCGCCCACCTGCGGAACATGATCGTGGGCGTGACGGACGGATTCACGTATGAGATGAAGATCGTGTACAGCCACTTCCCGGTCAAGGCGATGGTGAAGGGGCCCGAGTTCGTCATCGAGAACTTCCTCGGGGAGAAGTTCCCGCGCAAGACGACGATCGTCGGGGAGACGAAGGTCGAGGTGAAGGGCGATCAGGTCGTTCTGACGGGACCCGACATCGAAGCGGTCTCCCAGACGGCCGCGAACATCGAACAGGCGACCCGGATCCGCGGGTTCGATCCGCGCATCTTCCAGGACGGCATCTACATCACGAGGAAGGCCGGGGAGGCCTGAGCATGGCGGACGAGAAAGAACCGAAAGTCGAGAAGAAGGCGAAGAAGGCCGTCCCGGAGGCACCGAAGGAACCGCCGGTCACCCTCCCGACGCCTCACGAGATCCGTGAGGCGAAGAAGGCGGAGCTCGTCTCGATTTCGGAGAAATTCGGGCTCGAGACGGAAGGCAAGGTCGACGATTTGCGGAAACGCCTCCTCGCATACGTCGAGAAGCAGGAGGCGAAGGCCGCCGCACCGAAGGAACCGCCCGCGGCGCGCGAAGAGAAGCCGGAGAAGCCGGCGAAGGCAGAGAAGAAGCCCCGCGGGGAAGCGAAGCGGAAGGAGAAGAAGCCCGCCAAGCGTGCGAAGAAAGAGGAGACGAAGAAGGAAGAGGAGGAAGCGGCGGAAGAGCCGCACGAGCCCCGCCAGAAGCCGAAGCTGAGTCCGGACCTCCGGCGGCTCCTCGCCCTGCGGGCCTCCAAATCGGCTCAGCGGCCGAAGTTCCGCCGCCAAGAATGGTTCCGATACAAGAAGTTCGGAGACGAATGGCGAAAGCCCCAGGGCGGGCAGTCGAAACTGCGCCGTCACTTCGGATATCGCTGGAACCTGCCGTCGATCGGCTATCGCGGCCCGAGGGAAGTCCGCGGCTTCCATCCGAGTGGGTTCCAAGAGGTCCTGGTCCACAATCCCCGAGAACTCGAGGGCCTCGACCCGGACCGGCAGGCGGTCCGGATCGCCCACGGCGTTGGCGCGCGGAAGCGCGGGCTGATCGAGCGGGCGTGCGACGATAAGGGCCTGCGAGTCCTGAACCGGATGGTGACGGAATGAGGTTCGACTACCAGCGACGGCTCGCGGCCTCGCTCCTCGGGGTCGGCATCAACCGCGTGTACATCAGTCCGGACCCGAAGGAACAGGAGAACATCCTCGACGCGATCACGCGCGACCTCATCCGCGGCCTCATCCGCCGGAACGTGATCCAGAAGCGCCCGGAACGGGGCGTGTCGCGCGGACGGGCGAGGTACCGGGCGGCGCAGCGGGCGAAGGGCCGGCGGCGCGGGCACGGGAGCCGGAAGGGAGGGTTGAACGCACGGACGCCGCAGAAGACCCGATGGATCGGCGTGATCCGCGGGATGCGTCGATACCTGCGGGAGCTGAAGGGCCAGGGGCGGATCGACGTGCGGACGTACCGGCGGTTCTACCGGCAGGCGAAGGGCGGCATGTTCAAATCCCGGTCGCACCTGGAGCAGCAGCTGCGCGCCTCCGGCGCGCTGAAGGAGGCGAAGGCATGACGAGCCAGGGTCCACACTACCGCGTGCCGTTCCGCCGACGGCGGGAAGGACGCACGGACTATCGGGTCCGCTCGAAGCTCCTCCGGAGCCAGAAGCCGCGGGCCGTCGTACGGAAGACGCTCAACCAGACGATCGTGCAACTCGTGACCCCGGATCCCGCGGGGGATCGCGTGGTCGCGGCGGCGCAGTCCCTCGAGCTCAAGGACCACGGCTGGTCCGCCGGCACCGGCAACCTCCCGGCGGCGTACCTCACGGGATTCCTCGCCGGAAAGAAGGCGTCCGCGAAGGGCGTCAAGGAAGCGGTGCTCGACATCGGTGTGCAGCGGCCCTCGAAGGGCGGCCGGCTGTTCGCGGCGCTCCAGGGTCTCGTGGACTCCGGCGTGGCGGTCCCCCACAGCCCCGACGTGCTGCCGGCGAAGGACCGGATCCGAGGCGTTCACATCGGCCCGGACGTGCCGAAGCAGTTCGACGCCGTGAAGACGAAGCTGGAGGGGACCTGATGCCGGGACGGCGCGGCGGCGGGCGCCGGCGCGAGGCGCGCGCGGCCCGTCCCGAGCGGGACTTGAGCCAATGGGTCCCGAAGACGAAACTCGGCCGCCTGGTCCTCGCAGGCACCCTCACGACGCTCGGCGACGCCCTGAAGACCGGCCTCCCGATCCGCGAGCCGGAGATCGTCGACGTCCTCCTCCCCGAGACGGAAGACGAAGTCCTCGACGTGAACATGGTGCAGCGGATGACGGATTCCGGCCGCCGCGTGAACTTCGTGATCACGTGCATCGTCGGGAACAAGGACGGCTTCGCCGGACTCGGTCGGGCGCGGGGACGCGAGGTCGGGCCCTCGATCCGTCGGGCGATCGACAACGCGAAGCTGAACATGATCGAGATCAAACGGGGGTGTGGCTCCTGGGAGTGCGGGTGCCAACGGGCCCACTCGCTCCCCTTCAAGGTCATGGGACGCAGCGGCTCCGTCGTGGTCGTCCTGAAGCCCGCGCCGCAGGGCGTCGGCCTCGCGGTCGGCGATGTGGCGAAGAGCGTCCTCCGCCTCGGCGGCATCACGGACGCGTGGGGCTTCACGAAAGGCCACACGAAGACGACGGTCAACTACGCCCTGGCGACGTTCGAAGCGCTCCGGCGGACGTCGGAACTGAAGGTGCGCGGGGAGCAGACCGACCGCCTCAAGATCAAGGCGGGGGCGGAGCAGGTCTTCGTTCGCAAGATCGCACCGGCGGCGGTTCCGGAGCCGGAAGCGGCCCCCGAGCTCCCGGAGGAGATCGCGGTCGAGGGTGAGGACCTGACGCAGGCGACGGCCCCGGACGCAGGGGAGGAGGGGAAGGAGGAATGAGCTTCGCCGTCCTGCGACTCCGGGGGAAAGGCGACCTCCGCGCCGACGTGAAGGACACCTTGCGCATGCTCCACCTGACGCGTCAGAACCACTGCTCGATCATCCCGCAGAACCCGACGTACCTCGGCATGCTCCAGCTCGTTAAGGACCACGTCACGTGGGGCGAGGTCGAGGCGGAGGTCCTCGCGAAGATGCTCCTGAAGCGGGGCCGCCGGGTCGGGGACAAGCCGATCGACGATGCCTTCGTGAAGGCGCACAGCAAGTACAAGTCGATCTGGGACCTCAGTCAGGCGATCGCGAAGGGCGAAGCCTCCCTTGCGGATGTTGGCGAGCTGCGACCCGTGCTGCGGTTGCCGCCGCCGCGGAGGGGGTATCGCGGGATCAAGCGCGGGTACCACGACGGCGGGGACCTCGGGTACCGCGGCAAGGCGATCAACGAGTTGCTTCAGCGGATGCTCTTCGAGGAGGCAACCGATGGTCTCTAGGACGCGCAAGCTGAGAGGGAGCCGCACACACGGGCGCGGCAAGAAGCACGGTCGCGGTGCGGGCGGACGCGGCGGGACGGGGAACGCGGGCCTCCACAAACACAAACGGAAGTGGATGATCAAGTACGACCCGGATCACTTCGGGCGGCACGGCTTCACCCGGCACGCGCAGATGCACGCGACGACGTCGATCGATCTCGAGGATCTCGTGCGCCACCTGGGGGAATTCGAGGCCGCGGGTCGCGTGAAGAAGGACAATTCTCGAATCGATGTCGACCTGACCGCCGCAGGAATCGACAAGCTATTAGGGTCTGGTCGCGTAACGATGCCGATGCGCATCACCGTCGCGAAAGCGTCGGAGGCCGCGGTCGCCAAGGTCGCCGGCGCGGGCGGTGAGGTGGTCCTCCCCTCTCCACCCGGGACGTGAGCGATGCCCCTCGAAGAGCAGAAGAAGAGTCGGCTGTATGCGCTCAAGCCGCTGACGGACCGCCTTCCCGCGGTCACGCGTCCGGAAGGTCACGTCCAATTCCGAACGAAGATGTTCTGGGTCCTTGCGATCCTCGTCATCTACTTCGCGATGACGAACATCTTCATCTACGGCCTCGATCGCTCGAACGTCATCGACTTCTTCTCGAGCCTCCGGGCCATCCTCGCGGGTGCCCAGGGATCATTGATGCACCTCGGCATCGGCCCGATCGTCACCGCTTCGATCATCATGCAACTCTTCGCCGGGGCGAAGATCATCAACCTCGATCTCCAGGACGACGAAGACAAGAGCGTCTACCAAGGGACCCAGAAGTTCCTGGTCATCGTGATGATCTTCGTCGAGGCGGTCCCGCAGGTCTACGGATTCCTGACCCCCGCCGCGCCGTTCGTGACGAGCCTGAACGGGGCGGGGTTCTTCGGGGTGCTTCCGGCGGGCCATGGGGAGAGCTGGGCCAAGTTCTTCATCATCGCGCAGCTCTTCGGCGGATCCTACCTCGTGTTCCTGATGGACGAGGTCGTGTCGAAGTGGGGGATCGGGTCGGGCATCTCGCTCTTCATCGCGGGCGGGGTTGCGCAGCAGATCTTCACCGGGACGTTCAATTTCGAGCCCGCCAACCCGGGGAGCCCGATCCCCGCGGGAGCGATCCCGAAGACGGTCTACTACTTCCAGAACTTCTCCGCGAGCGCGCTCGCGAACGGACGAATCGAGCAACTCCTCGTCCAGCCGCCGAACCCGCTCATCGCGTTGATCGGCACGATTGCGATCTTCCTGATCGTCGCATACGTCGAGTCGACCCGGATTGAGCTCCCCCTGGCTCACGGGATGGCCCGAGGGGCGCGGGGCCGCTATCCCATCCGCCTGATGTACGCGTCGAACATCCCCGTCATCCTCGTCGCCGCGGTCCTCGCGAACGTCAGCATGTTCTCGCTGCTACTCTGGCAGCATCCCGAATGGCCCGTCCTCGGCCAGAATCCGCTCATCGGGGCCTATCCGAGCGCGTCCGACTACCGAGTCGTGAACGGGCAGCTGCAACGGACGACGCCCATCGGCGGGCTGGCGTACTACTTCTCGAACATCAACGGCGTGCAGGACTGGCTCCTGCCGCTCTTCAATCCGCTCCAGTACGGCGTCTACCTGCGGGGACTCCAGTACTGGCAGGTCTTGGTGCATCTCCTGGTGTTCCTGCTCGTATTCATCGGCGGATCCGTCATGTTCGCGAAGTTCTGGATCATGACGACGAACATGGGACCGGAGGACGTCGCTCGCCAGATCGAGTCAAGCGGGATGCAAATCCCCGGATTCCGGCGAGACCCGCGCGTCTTGCGCCGGGTGCTGGACCGGTACATCCCGGTGGTGGCGGTGATTTCTGGAGCCTCGGTGGGCGCCCTCGCGGCGGGCGCCGACATGATCGGGACGGTGGGCAACGCGTCCGGCACCGGGGTCCTGCTGTCCGTCGGCATCATGATCCAGCTGTATGAGGCGATCGGCCGCGAGCAGATGATGGAGATGCATCCGGTCCTTCGGCAGTTCTTCGGCGCGACCGAATAGCGATTATTTCGACGGCGTCCGCAGGCTGAGCAGCTCCGACTCGCTGTCGTATCGGACGAGTTCGACGTAGCGGCCCCAGTAGACGAGCGCCTTGAAGACCTCGTCCGCCTGGTGGCTCCCGACGTTCGCCGCGAGGGCGTCGACGACTTCCCGCCGATCGAGCGGGCGGCCCGCGACGCGGGCCATCTCCGTCACGCGGCGGAACACGGGCAAGTCGTCGATGATGCCCCGGACGATGGACTTCCGTTCACGGACGCTCGCCGAGAGGAGTTTGCGGCTGAGGTCCGTCATGCGCACGTCGCCGTCCTCGACCTCGAGGAGTCCAAGGAATTCTGCGGCGGCGAGGATGGGCCCGAGACGGTCGATGTCCATCTCGACCTCTCTCGAGATCGTGGCGACGTCCGCGGTCCCTCCGGTCTCGTCGACGGCCTCGACGAGTCCAAGGACTTGGCCCACGGAAGCCTTTGAAATGGAGTGAAAGTCCTTCACCCGCTTTGGCGGTCCAACGTCGTCGCCGCTATTAGACATTTGACCTCCGGTTTTCAAACGATCAGCGAGTAGATCTCGTCCACCCAGCCATAGAACTCCGGCTCCTTGCGATTCCGGGGCCTCGGAAGGTCGATGACGAGCTCGGCAACCATCCGCCCAGGACGGCTCGAGATCACGATCACGCGGTCCGCCAGGTAGACCGCCTCCTCGATGCTGTGCGTGACCATGAGGACGGCTTTCGGCGGGAGGTTGGGGTCCGACCACAGCTGCAAGATCTCATCCCGCAGGTTCTGCGCCGTCAGGGGGTCGAGGGAGGAGAAGGGCTCATCCATGCACAGGAGCAACGGCTCAATCGCGAGGGCCCGGGCGATGCCGACCCGCTGCTTCATCCCGCCGCTGAGCTCGCGGGGGAACGCGTTCTCGAACCCCGTCAGCCCGACCGCGTCGATGAACTTATGCGCCGGCCCTTGCCTCTGCTCCGATGTCAACCCCTTCGCCTCGAGCCCGATCTCGACGTTTTGCGCGACGGTGAGCCAGGGGAACAAGGCGAACGATTGGAACACCATCGCGACCTGCGGGTTGTCCGCACGAATCGGCTCGCCTTCGAACAGCACCTCGCCGGACGTGGGCTTCTCGAGGCCGACGAGGATCCGGAGGAGCGTCGACTTCCCGGAGCCGGATGGGCCGACCACGCAGACGAAATCGCGTTCCGTGAGGGAGAATCGGATGAGTTCAAGCACCTTGAACTCCTTCCCGTTCTCGTAGTAGGACTTCGTGACGTCCCGCACGTCGAGGAGAGGCGTGGCCGCGGCCATCCTACACCTCGAGGCGATAGCGGATCGCCGCGCGCTTGAAGAGGGGCCGCCAGAGGAGCTTGTTCATTGCGAGGACGACGACGATCATCGAGAGGGCGGTGAGGAAGAGCATCTCGGCGTCCGGCGTGAGGTAGACCGACTCACTGAGGAGCGATCCCAGGCCGGGCACCTCGTACAAGCGCCGCGCGTACTGCACGTACTCGGAGACGATGAGGGCGTTCCAGCCCGCTCCCCACGCGGTGATGCTCCCGGTGAGCAGGGACGGCGTCATCGCCGGCAGCAACACCCGTTTCCAATACGTCCGACCGCGGAGCCCGAAGGATCGAGCCGCCTCTCGGAGGTCCTCCGGGATGCTGCGGACCCCCGCGATCAGGTTGAACAGCAGGTACCACTGCATGCTGAACAGAGCGATCAGGATCGCCGCGAGTTGCCCCGCCGTGTCCGCCGCCGACGCGGCGACGAGGAGCGAGAACCCCAGGATCACGGGCAGCAAGGCGGTCGCGGGGAGCGACGCGAAGATCTCGAGGACCGGCGTGAGCAATCGAGACGCTCGGTCGCTCTCGCCCAGGAGGACGGCCATCGGGATGGTCCATCCGAGGGCGATGCCGTAGGCGATCAGGAGGCGCGTGAACGAGAAGAGCGTGGCTTCCGGCAGGAGCCCCGCCTTGGCGGGCAGCGGACGGAGGAAGAGTTGCGTCAGGCCGACGAGTCCCGTCGTGACGACGATGACGAAGATGATCAGGAACATTATGAGGTCCACCGCGCGGATCTCGCGGACGGCGCGACGGTGCGACGCATACACACGGTCGAGCCGGACCGAGGCGCGATGGTACGTGTCCGCGACGGGCCGCGCGCGCGTGAGGATCGTCCGCCTCACTCGCGAAAGGCGAGGGAGCCACCGGAACGGCTCGTACCTCGGGACCTTCGCCCCCTCGCGCGCCACGGCATCGATCCGAAATCGTTCGGACCAGACGCTCAGCGGACGCCACACGAACACGTCGAGCGCGAGCACGATTGCGGCGAGGACAGCTAGGCCGATCGCGATCGACGGAACGTCCCCGTTCCGGCCCGCGATCGCGATGAAAGCGCCGAGGCCGGGCCGCTGGAACTCCGCGCCGTTTCCCGAGAAGATTTCGCTCGCAACGAGGAAGAACCAGCCGTTCGTCCAGGAGAGGATCGAGTTGTAGACGAGTTTCGGGATGACGGCGGGAAAGGCGAGGAGGCGGAACCGAAGCCAACCGGTGAGGCCGAAGCTCGTGGCGGCCGCTTCGAGGTCCTGGGGGATCGTCGTGATGGATTCGTACACCCCGAACGCCATGTTCCACGCCATGCTCGTGAAGATCAGGAAGACGACCGCGAATTCGATGCCGATCGGATTCCCGTGGAACGTCGCGACGAAGAAGAGCAGGGCGGCGGGGAAGAAGACCAGGATGGGGATCGACTGGAGGACGTCGAGGAGCGGCAGCATGACGATTGCGGCCTTCTTGTTCGTCGCGGCGGTGTGACCGAAGACAATCGCGAAGAGGAGGGAGAGGAGGTACGCGACGACCATCCGCACGGTCGAGAAGGCGCCGAGGAGAGGGAGCTGGATTGCGTCCAGCGCAGACGACGGATTCAGGAGGGCTGCCGCGACGCCAGCGAGAATCATGGCGCCGGCGAAGAGCCGGAGCCACCGCCGGGCGCCTCGCATCGCGGCCCGCAAAGGATGGGGCGTATATACGGGTTGTCGCGCGAGGTCAGATACCGGCCAAGAGCCGGGCCAGAATCGCCTTCTGCGCGTGCAGGCGGTTCTCGGCTTGGTCGAACACGATCGACTGCGGCCCATCCATGACGTCGTCCGTGATCTCGAGTCCACGGTGGGCCGGTAGGCAGTGCATCACGAGGGCATCCTCCTTCGCAGCTTCGAGGAGCTTCGCGTTGATCTGGTACGCCTTGAAGGCGCGCTCCCTTTCCTCGCGTTCCTTCTCCTGCCCCATCGACACCCACACGTCCGTGTACAGGAAATCGGCGTCCTTCGCGGCCGCCCTTGGATCGCGTTCGATGCCGAGTCTTGCGCCGCTCGCCTTCGCGATGCGTCGCGCCTCCGCGAGGAGTGCCGGGTCTGGCTCGTGGCCTTCCGGGCACGCCGCGCTCATGTGCATCCCGACGATCGCGGTCCCGAGCAAGAGGGAGTTGCACACGTTGTTGCCGTCCCCAATGTATCCGAGCTTGAGCCCCGAAAGGGAGCGTTTCCTCTCCTGGATCGTGAACAGGTCGGAGATGATCTGGCAGGGATGCTCCTTGTCATCGAGGCCATTGATCACGGGCACGGTTGCGTTCGCCGCGAGCTCTCGGACGCTCTCCCGCCGAAAGGCGCGGTACATGATGCCGTCGACGTAGCGGCTCAGGACCCGGGCGGTATCGGCGATCGTCTCGCCTCGACCGACCTGCGTGTCGTTCGGGCTCAGGAAGAGCGCATGGCCGCCGAGTTGCGTCATGCCGACCTCGAAGGAGACGCGCGTGCGCGTCGACGCCTTCTCGAAGATCATCGCGAGGCTCTTTCCGCGCAGCGGTTCGTACGGCTCGCCGGCCTTAGTCCGATTCTTGATCTTTCCCGCCAACTCGAGCAGCCCGACCAGGTCGTCGCGGACGTCGAGCATCGAAACGAGGTCTCGCTTGGCGGCCATCCGCGTGCCATCCTTCGTGCGATACAAAACGTTTGTGCAGGGACAGCGGCGCTGTGCGGAGGTCTGAAATAGAGAGGGGCCGAATCGGGTTCCATGGAGTCGAGCCGGACGACGCCCGCCGAGCGAGCGCGGGAGGCCCGGGAGGCTGCGGCACGTCGGCGGAGAACGAGCGTGCGGGTCGGCACCGCGGGCGTCGTGCTGCTGTTCGCAGGCGGCATCGGCGTCATCCTTACCCCGGTGAACGTTGCGGTGCTCCTCGGAGTCATGGGGATCGGCATCGTGTTCATCGGATCGGCGCTGGTCCTCGTCCAAAAACCACTCGCGGGGCTTCTTGAGATGCCCAAAGAGTGACGCGACGCCGCCGTCCGCCTATCGAGCGGCGACTCGGACGGAAGCTTTCGCGGACTTCCTGGACGCTTCCTTTCGTGGCGGGAACAGCGTGGGGTAGAGCTCCCTTCCACGTTCGGAGAGGCGGTATCTCGAGATTTCGCGCCCCGCGCGCTCGTATCTCATCTCGACCAGGTCCGCCACCTTGAGGACTCCGAGGTGGTAGGCGAGCAATCCACTCTCCACGCCCAACCTCTTCGCCAGCGCGTGAAACGGGATGTCGCCCGACTCGCGGACGAGAAGATACGCCTTGAGGCGAATCGGATTGTCGAGGGCGGTGTACGCCCGCAGGAGGTCGAGGAGCTCTGGGCCGATCTCTTGGATATCGGGAACGGCTTTCGTGAATCAACGATAGTTGATGAGGTATAAGTATCTTTACCTGATAAGGTTTGGCTGAAACTGTTTGAGCTGCCGGTATCGTTCCGCCATCAGGAGCACGAGGGATTCCTTCGAAGGCACGCGCACCATGCGGCCGCCGTCCACGGCGTACACGTGGCCGTATGCGGCGAGGTGGGTCAGGTACAGGTCCTTCAGGTACCCATCTTTCGGGTCATGGAGCGGATGGTGCTCGGGGTCGACGAGGACCCGGAGTTTGCTGGCGATTCGTGGATCCGTATGGAACTGCCCGAACTCGGTAGCGCTTCCCCACGACTCCACGCTGACGAAAACCAAGTCGACGTCGGCCCGGGACAGGATTGCGCGCTCTAAGACGGAGGCGCCTACGTCTCGAGGAAAGTCATCTTCCGGCACGAGCGCGGCCATCCCGAGCTCGTTAAGGAGGCGGGCGGCCCGTCTCCGCTCCTCGAGGCCGTTTCCGGCCGATCCCAGCAGGACCACGATCAACGTCGACCGGCCGATTTGCGACTCCAACCGCTCGCGGTCGGGACGGAGTCGGGGGCTACGTTTCGGCAAGGACATAATCGGACCGTGGACTCGAACCGGCTCGGAGGTAGTTCAACGCCGCCCCGGGAGGTCGGTGAAAGAACTCGAGCGCACGCCGGCCTCCGGCTTCGCGCCGAACCGACCAAAACCCTATATGCACCTCGAATCTTCGGTCGCCCTGCGGCCGGGATGGGCTAGCCTGGTCTTATGCTAGGGGACTGTGGATCCCTTGACGCGAGTTCAAATCTCGCTCCCGGCCCCTCAAGGAGAAGGCAGTGGATCATGAGGGTCATGATTCCTTCTGTCATCTTCGAGGTGGGCGACGATGCCTTCTAATCCACCACGCCGAAAGTAAAGCTAAGCCTCCCGCAACCCCCGCGATGGCCCCGCCACTCACATAGTTGGAGGGAAACCCTAATGGGCTCTGGGCAGCGCTTCCACCCACGACGAATCGAGCTGTTGCTGATGCTGAGTTTCCCGCTGAATCAAACGCTACGACCGAGAACGTGTGAACTCCATCGGCGAGATTGAATGTCGCGGAGGATGTCGTCCCCACATTGGTGGGGTCGTCCTGGTCCATTTGAATTACACAGTATCCCAACCCGGAACTGGCATCTTGCACTTGCCAGTCCACAGTCAGCGGCGAGGAGACTGTCGACTCGGCCGAGTCGAAGATCCGGATTCCTGGTGGAACCGTGTCGATGCGGACGATTGCGGACTTCACCGCTTCGACGTCGCCGGCATCATTGGTCGAATAGAAGCTCATCACGTGGAATCCATCCGTGGCAATGGTGAACGGAGCGGTGTAGTTCGACCAAACTCCAAGGTCGATGCGGAACTGAGTCCGTGTAACGGAGCCGAGCAAATCGGAAGCGGTCAGGGAGACGGTTACGGCCGAGACGAACCAATCATTCGATCCACGTTTGCCGGCAAGGCTCGCTTCGGTCGACGGAGGCGCCGACTGTTTGATTTGAGTACCGGTGACTTGGACTAGGCCAGTCATTATTGTGGGATATTCGCTGCTACGATAGGTGAACGTGCCTAGCCTGTTTGCGGTGAAACGCGTTTGGATCGGGGAGTGGTACCAAAATGCCCCAGAAGACGGCTCCCATGCCTGTTCGACGGTGTCGTTGTTGTAGTCGATGAACCACGTGAAGAAGTGGGTGTAATCGAGCGTCGTCAGCTGGAGGGTTGCGACCTCTCCATAATAGAGCTCTAGGGTCGGTCCCGGATTCGACGTAGAGTTCATTGACAAGCCCCACCCGTTGAAGTTACCGTAGAGGGAGAAGCTCGGTTCGCTCCGATTCGGTCGAATCACGAACTGTCCGTTCATCACGGCTGGGTGGTAGCGACACCGATACGGGAACGCGCCCACCATACCTGGTGGAGCATTGAACGTGAAGTTAAGGGGGACGGTTCCTGATTGAAAGTCTGGGCTGACGGGCTCTCCGGAGTCTGGGATTGAGTTGTTGTTGATGTCGAGGAACCAACTGTGTGTGAGGCCATCGACGCTGAGAAGGTGAAGTGTTATAGTTTCGCCTTCCCGAGTTGCAAAGACCGGACCGGGACTCGTCAGCGATGTCGGTGTGCTACCCCATCCCTCTGAAACGCTGCCGTAGAGCGGATACGGACTCGGTTGTCGCGGAGATGTGCCGCTGAACGGTGACATCAACGGAAAACGGTCTCTATCCGCTCGGAGGTCGCTGATTGCGCGCGGCGTATCGCCGATTCCATCCGGGTTCGGACAGACGTTTTGGTCGTTGCCACTACAGGAATCTAGACCGGAATAATCTGACCAAAAGTTGCCCCCCGACGGGTAGACGTCGTTCCACTTCCCTCCGGAATCAACGTCGACGACAGCTTGGACCCCATTTCGGACGAGGTTGTTGTGGAAAATCGATGCGGAACTCCCGAACTCCATTCGAATTCCGTATTGGTTCGAAGCGATGTTGTTTCCGACTATCGTGGCAGTACTTGAATAATAGATGCCGATCCCCGTATCCACGTTCGAGGAGACGTTGTTGTCAGTGATCCATACGTCCGATGACTTGTCCACATAGATGCCATACGTACCGTTCGCGACAACGTTCCGCAGAAGCGTCGTGTCGTTCACGAAGGCGAGAAGCATGTTCGCGTATGCACCGCCAACTGTTAGGTTGGCAATTCGAGCGCCGCTTACATTTACCAATAGGAGTTGTCCGATGTCCCCTCCATCAATCTCGGCGCCGGCCGAGTCTTTTACGAGCATGATCGGTCGGCCGTTGATCGTATTGTTTGCAGGAACCTGGAGTGAGTCATATTGGTCGACGAAAGCACCGCTGACAAATACACCTCCAGCGGCGAATCTGTTCGCAAAGAGCGTGACGTGGCGGGAACTGAATGTCGCCACCCCGCTGCCGGGTCCCGAGAAATCATTGTTGCTGACAAGCAAGCCGTCCGATTCGCCGAACTCAATCGCACGTCCCGAGACGTCGATGGAATTGTTTTCAACATTGCCGTGCACCACGTTCCAGAAGGAGATGGCGGCGTTGCCGTGGATGTGACAATTCCGGATGACGAAAACAGCCTGCGTGTCTTGAACATAGATCCCCGTAGCCGAAGAGGCGTCGATGTCCCAACCCTGGATAACGAATGGGTCCGTCACCGTACCATTCCCGGTCACAACCCCGTGGGCAGGCGTGAACTGGTCGTCGCCATAGATGGATATGGGTTGATGAGGTATGAGGGCAGCCTGTGCATTCGCGGTGCTAAATGTTTGAAGAACGAAGCCAGTTGCCAAGAGCGAACCTGCGATCAGGCACATTCGCAGAACGTCTCTTCTACTCTCCAAGCCACCCATTTTGACTGAAGGCTGCGAGGATACTTATACGTTCAGAACAGATGTGATGTCGCCGGGCTTGGCCATGCCGGGCGGAATCGGCACCGGCGTTTTATCGATTTCGTCCGGTCCACGTCTTGGAGGCAATGCCCTGGCGTCGCGCCATTCAACGACTACCGACCCAATGCGGCGTTCCCTGTTCCACGGCCGTAGCAGATTGTTCCACGACCGGAGTTAGGGGCGGGGCCGTGGAACGCAGCCGCGTAGGCCCGCACTTTTTAATATGGCTATTGGCATAAACGGACCGCCGCTCCGAGGCGATGAAGAAGCCTCTTGGTGGCCCGATTCCCCGGGAGAGGGGCTGCGATGATCAAGCAGGCGGAGAAGTCGTACCTTCCAGCGGAGCTAGAGCGTCAGGTCCAGGAATTCTGGACGCGCGCGAAAGTCTACCCGAAGACGGTCGCCGCGCGCGAGCGCGGAGAGGAATACTACTTCGGCGACGGCCCGCCGTACACGACCGGCACGATCCACCTTGGACAGGTGCTGAACAAGACGATCAAGGACGCCGTCGTCCGCTACCGCCGGATGCGGGGCTTCCGCGTCCGCGACCAGCCGGGTTACGACATGCATGGCCTCCCGATCGAGGTCCAGGTCGAGAAGACCCTCGGGATCACGAACAAGAAGGAGATCGAGGACCTCGGAATCGCGAAGTTCATCGACACCTGCCGGAACTTCTCCCTGGACCTCCTGAAGAAGATGACGGAGCAGTTCCAATCGCTCGGTGTCTGGCTGGACTGGGACCGTCCCTACATGACGATCCGCAACGAGTACATCGAAGGCGCATGGTGGACCCTGAAGCGCGCGTACGAGAGGGGGCTCCTATACGAAGCGCTGCGATCGATCCAATGGTGCACGCGGGACGAGACAGCCCTGGCGGACGCGGAGGTCGAGTACGCGGACGAGACCGATCCATCGATCTACGTGAAGTTCCCGCTCGCGGGCCATCTGAAGGAATCCCTGCTCATTTGGACCACGACGCCGTGGACGCTACCCGCGAATCTCGCGATCGCGATCCATCCGCAGTTCTCGTACGCCAAGGTGCGGTTTGGTTCGGGCGACAAGGCGGAGTACGTCTGGATGATGGAATCCGCGGTCCCGACGGTGATGGCGCTCGGTGGCATTGCCTCGTACGACATCGCCGAACGAACGACGGGGGACCGGCTCGTCGGCCGCGCGTACCTGCATCCGCTCGCCCCGCGGATCCCGTACCAGGCCGGCATCAAAGGCGATTGGGTGCACAAGGTCGTGGCGTCCGAGGTCGTCGAGGCCGAGCACACGGGCCTGGTCCACTCCGCGCCCGGTCACGGTCCGGAGGACTTCGAGCTCGGGCAGCGGCTCGGCCTGCCGGCGTTCTCCCCGGTCGACGAGCGGGGGCACTTCACGCCGGACGCCGGCGAGTACGCCGGGAAACACGTGAAAGAGGCGAACCCGATCATCATCGACGATCTGCGGTCCGCGGGCGCGCTGTTCGCCGAAGGGACCCTCGTCCACGCCTACGGCCACTGCTGGCGGTGCAAGACGCCGATCCTGTTCCGCGCCACGGTCCAATGGTTCCTGAAGGTCTCCGACATCAAGCCGAAGATGGTCGACGAGGTGCGGCGCGTCCGGTGGTACCCGGACTGGGCCGGCTCCGCCCGGCAGCTCCACTGGACGGAGGACCTGCGCGACTGGTGCGTTTCCCGACAGCGGTACTGGGGCATCCCTCTCCCGATCTGGCGGTGCGTAAAGTGCCGCCACTGGATCGTCGTTGGGTCGTCCGTGGAACTCCGGCAGGGCCGCGGCTACCAGGACGGCATGGACCTCCACCGGCCGGGCATCGATGCCGTCACCCTGCCGTGCGGCGAGTGCGGCGGGACGATGGCGCGGGTGCGCGACATCGTCGATGTCTGGTTCGACAGCGGCGTCTCGACCTGGGCGAGCCTCGGCTATCCGGCGGGGGAGGACGAGTTCAAGCGGTGGTGGCCCGCGGATTGGATCGTCGAGGGTCCGGACCAGACGCGCGGCTGGTTCAACTCGCAACTCGCCGCCGGCGTCGTCGCCTTCGACCGTGCCCCGTACGAATCCGTCCTTATGCACGGATGGGTGAACGGGCCAGATGGTAGGCAGATGCACAAGTCCCTCGGGAATTACGTCGAGCCGTCGACGGTCGTGGACAAGTTCGGCGTCGACGCGCTCCGCCTCTACATGGTCCTCGTGAACGCTCCCTGGGACGACATCACGTTCCAAGAGGACGGGGTCCGGACGGCCCTTCGCACCCTGAATATCCTTTGGAACGTCCTCCGATTCGCGACGACGTACATGGTACTGGATCGGTTCGATCCGTTTGCACCGGGCGCGCCGAACGTCGAGGGCCATCTTCGACACGAGGACCGCTGGCTCCTCTCGCGCCTCGAGGGCGTGAAGGCGACGGTCGACGCCGAGATGGCGACGTACAGCCTCCACCGAGCGTACCGCGCCGTCGAGTCGTTCATCCTGGACGACTTGTCCCGCTGGTACGTCAAGCTCGTCCGCGAACGGACGTGGACCGATGCGACGGACCGTGACAAGCTCGCCGCCTACCGCGTCCTGCACGAATCGCTCGGGACGGTCGCCGCGCTGCTCGCGCCGATCACGCCGTACATCGCCGAGGCGATCTACCAGCGTCTCGACGGCCGCAAGCTCAGCGTCCACATGCTCGATTGGCCCTCGACCATCGAAGGACGCCGCAAGGAGGACCTCGAAGCGTCGATGGCGATCGTGCAAGAGCTCGTCGAGGTCGTGTCGAAGGAGCGGCAGAAGGGAGGCCGCAAGCTCCGCTGGCCGCTGAAGCTCGTGGCGGTCCGAGCACCCACGCCGGGTGCGGCCGCCGCCCTCGATTCGTTGAAGGGCGTCTTCCTCGAACTGACGAACGCGAAGGAGCTCGCCGTCCTCAAGCCCACGGACGAGTTCCCCGGGATGGCGATCGTCGCCAAGCCAGATCCCGCCGCGATCGGAAAGGCGTACAAGGTCCTCCAGCCGAAGATCGTGAAGGTCCTCGAGGCGCGGCCCGCCGAGGAGATCCGGAAGGCGCTCGAGCGGGGGCCGTACGAGGTCGGCGTGGAAGGCCAGATCGTCACGATCGACGCGTCCATGGTGCGATTCGAGAAGCAGGTGCCTCCGGACGTCCTCGTCGCGACGACACCGCACGGCGAGCTGTATCTCGACCTCCGCGTGACGCCGGAGCTCCAGGCGGAGGCCTACGCCCGAGAGATCATCCGGCGCGTGCAACAGATGCGGAAGGAGATCGACCTCGAAGTGGACGATTTCATTGCGACGGTCGTCAAGACGAACAAGGAGTTCGCCGCGACGCTCGCGCCTCAGGCCGCGTTCATGGCGCGGGAGACGCGGTCCCGCAGACTCGCGTTCACGGACAAGGACGTCGAATCGGAGTACGTGGTCGAATGGAAGGATGTCGATGGCCGCTCGGTCACGATCGGGGTGACGCCGCTCCACATGTCGGAGTCGCTCCGCGAATTCACGAAGGTTCCCGGCATCACGACGGCGAAGGCGATGGCCCTCTTCGATGCCGGGTACAAGAGCGTCGGCGCTCTCAAGGCGGCGACGAAGGCGGAACTCGCGGCCATCGAGGGCCTCGAACCGTCCGATGCCGAGCGGATCATGGGGGCGCTGTCGAAGGAAGGACCCGCCGACGTCGAGTGTGCGACCTGCGGCGCGACGATTCCGGCCGGCGTGCGACGATGCCCCCGGTGCGGCGAGCCCGCGACGACGAAGGCGACGCCCTGTCCCCACTGCCAAGCTCCGGTCCCGCCCGGCTCGGACGCATGCGAGGCATGCGGCTTCGTGCTCTCGGGTATCGGGCCGTCAGTCGCACCCCGCGTCGCGTGCGTCGCCTGCGGCGCCCTGCTTCCACCCGAGTGGACGGTGTGCCCCGCGTGTGGCGCCTCGCAGACGCCGGGCGCAGGTCACCCCGAGGCCGGCGATGCGAAAGGAGCCGCGCAGCCTCTGAAGGACTCCTCGACGTACCTGATCGAAGAGAAGACTCCGAGCGAGGTGTACGACTTGTTCCGGACCGCCTTGCAGGCCGGCAAGACGGGCCTCTGCATCACGCGGGTCTATCCGAAGAAGGTCCGTGAGCGGTTCGGAGGTGTGGACCTCCGGATCCTCTGGCTCAGCAACGTCGGGAAGGAGAACTCGGTTCGACCGAAGGACCTGGAGAAACTCTCCCTCTCGGTCGAGCAATTCCTCGGCGGGACGACCGGAGTCGTCTTGATCGACGGCCTCGAATACCTCGTGACGAATAACAATTTCATCACGATCCTCCGGCTCATCCAGTCCCTGCGAGACCAGGTGGCAATCAACGGGGCGGTCCTCCTGCTGTCCGTCAACCCGTCCGCCCTCGATGCGCATCAGCTGACGCTCTTCGAGCGGGAAGTGGACCGAGTCATCCCGGGGAAACCGTCTTCCTGATCGTCTTCCGGGGACGCCTCGGGGACGGCCTGGGAGTCGACGCGGTCGACGGCAGGACGGACCCGATGACGTCCTCCAGTCGGGGGACCGTGTCGTATCGGCCCAGGTCCTCGGGCCGGACCCACGCGTGATCGACGTTCTCCCAGTCGAGTCGGACCGCGCGGCTCGGGACGTCGAAGAGGAACGGATGGACGACGTACACCGTGGCGTCGGTCCGTGCGAGCACCGGCTGCCCGGTCGCCCGAAGGACGAGACGTCGGAGGCCCGTCTCCTCCCGGACCTCGCGGACCGCGCGGTCGCGCGGATCCTCTCGCCCCTCGATGTAGCCGGATACCGCGGACCAGCGACCCTGGAAGCTCCCGACCGCTTCGCTCCGCCGGACGATCAGGATCCGTCCATGGTTTCGGAGGACCGCGGACACGACGGCGCGCCCACGTACCTCGGGGAGCTCGACGACGCCGCGATCCCCATCGACCGTGATCCGATCCTCCGACCGGATTCCTCCGACATCCACTCGGTCGACCATCGGGACGCCCGCGAGGACGGCGCCGACCGCGACGATCGCTTCGGCGCGCGAGTTCACGATCGCCGCCGGCCCCACGCCGCGCCGTCCCAGGCCGTAGAGCACGTACGACCCGACCGTGCTCCCCTTTCCATGCGGGAAGGCGAACACGCGCCCCGCGAGCGAACGTCCCGGCGCGGGCGCGCCGCGGTCGAGCACGGCCCCGGTCCTCGGATCCACCCCGCCCACGAAGGAGAATGGCTGCGGATGGACGAGGGCGGTCCCGGTCGCCCGACCGGGAGCGATCGGCCGCGCGCGGATCCTCATGCGTACCGCTCCAGGAGATACCGGACGTCGGCCAGGATGACCTTCTGGTGGCACAGGCTCGGCAGATAGTACGCGCCCTTCCCCGAGGGCGTCGCGACCGTGCCGAATCGGTGCTCCAGCATCGTGACCTCGAGGCAGGTGTCGGCGAGGACCCGGCCTCCGTGCCGCTCGATCGCGGCCACGGAATCCGGATTCGCCTCCCGCACCGCGCGGCTCGTGAAGACCCAGACCGGGATGCGAGGCGGCGTCCGACCGACGAGCGTCGCGACATCGCGCAACTCGGCGGCCGAGAGCTGCGGCGACCCGAACGCAATCAGGTCGGCGTCCGTGCCGTCGGAGTAGCGCCGCTCGGTCGCCCGAAGGTCGGCGCGGTCGATCGAAATGGTTTTCAGCCCCCGGAGACGCGCGCGGCGCGCCTCGGGGGTGATGCCCGCGAGATGGAACATCGCGCACGATCCGGAGGAAGCGAGCGCCGCGCCGAGCCACTTCAGGTCGGCTTCCGTGCCGCGGAATCCGCGGAAGTACGGGAGGCCGTCTCCCACCCGCTCGCCGGCCACGAGTCCGAGGAGGGAGAAGTCGATCCCTCGGGGCCTCGTGCGCACGTCGACGATGACCGTGGGCTGGCGTCCCTCGTCCCGATGCAGCCCGTAGTCGGGCGTGGCGCCGACGATCGCCGCGGCGAGGGCGGACGGACCGCCTTCCCGGTTCGTGCGGGCGCCGAGCACGGAATTTGCGAAACACACCGCATTCGATTCGGCCCACGCGAGGTGCTCGCCAAACGCGGGGCGAGGGAGATCATCGTACGGCGTGCACGAGTAGGTCGGCCGCGCGCCCATCGTCTCGTACGCGGACGCGATGCGTCGTTGTTTTGCCGCGAACGTCTCCGACACCCCGAGCTCTCTCCATTGCGCGAGATCCGTGCCGAGCGGGTTCACCGTCGTCGGGACCCTGACGCGGGCGTCTCGGGCGAAGTCCTCGAGGAACTCGAGTCCCGGGTCGCCGATCATCTTGTACGACGCCCCGGAGACGTGGGCCGAGGTGATCGGCACGAGCCGGTCCGCGTCCGAGAGTCGAGCGACCGTCAGGAGGAGCCGCATCGACGTCCGTTGGGCGGGCGAGCCTTCGTCCCGGAGGCGCCGTTGCGCCGTCGTGAGCCGCACTCAAAGTCCTCCCGCTAGGATGGAGCGGGCAAGTTGCCTCGCCACCTCCGGTTTCGCCGGGAACGCCATCAGTTTCAGGCGCACATCAATCGGGTCGGTGTCCTGCGCGAGCGTCAGCTTCTCGAGGTAGGCGGCCTGCTTGTCGATCCGGAAGTGGAGGACCCCATCGTCGTCCACCCGGCTCTCGAGATCCCGCGCGATGCTCTCCGGGAGGCCGGCGGCGGTCCATCGATCCCAAACCGAGCGGATCGCCTTCCCCTCTTCGACGCGTCGCGTGAGCCGCACAAGCGGGTTGCCAAAGTGCCCCTCCAGCGATTCCCGCACGGTCTCCCCGGCAGGGCAGGCGGTGTCGAGCGCCTGGGCGACACGCGCCTCCTCCTCCGTCGCATGGCAGTACGCCCGGGCTTCGATCCAGTGCACGGGCAGCTTAGCCATGCAGCCGCTCCAACGCCTCGCGCGCCTGCCGGCGGAATTCTTCGAGAGCGCCTTCGTTCACGAGCATGACATCCGCGATCGCGATGACCTCGCCGAGCCCCCAGCCCAGCTCCCGGATGTCCCGGGCCCGGAACGCCTCGTACCCCGGCGCGTCGTCCGTTCGGCGGCGCTTCATCATGCGTTGGTAGCGGGTCATCGGGGAGGCGTGGATCGCGAGGACCGTCAGGTGGTCTCCGATCGCCTTGCGGAACACGTCGAGTTCGGCACGGCCCCGGAGGCCGTCGACCAGGATGCGCTCGCCCCGGATTCGAGGCAGGATCCGCTCGGCCCACACGCCATACCCGTGCGCCTGACGCTCCGCATGCGCGAGCCCGCCGACCGCGGCGTCCGTGATCGGCAGGCCTCGCCGTTGGGCCTCCTCTCGCACGACGTCGCCCATGCGGACGATTGAGAACCCGAGTTCCTGCGCCACGGACAGGACCTCCTCCTTGCCGCATCCGGGCATTCCCGTGACACAGACGACGTGCACGGGACGCGAGGAAACGGGAGCCCGGCTTAAGCGTTTCCCGCAGCGCGTCGGCCTCGTCCCTGAAACCGGAAACGGCAAGCCCTCCGGTTCGCAAGAGCTATGGCCCCATGCGCCATGCAAGTATGAATGGAGACCGCGAACTTCTCAGTCGGTCCTGCGGCCGCGGACCTCAGGACGCTGAGATTAAGTTCCTATTTTCTGGCGGCGGCCATCGCGTTCAATCTTCTCCTTCGTGTCTTGTTTGTTCTGCCGCGGCTGTTGAGCGGGTCTCCAATAGCCTTTGGGGAGATCGTCTTCATGATTGCGTTTTCGATCTTCCTGTTCGCTGTGCTGTACTCGCTCACCCCGCGGTACCAGAGGGCCTACATGCAGCGCCGGAATGGGTGGTACCGAAAGACCCCCGCCGAGCGATCCAGGGCGGTCTGGCTCGCCGTGCTCGGGGCTTTGTCTCTTTCCGTTGTTCCGATCTTCGCCCTGATCTACGTCGAAACGGAGATATCACCCGGCGAAGACTTCGGCACGTACTTTCTAGGAGCCGCCCCCATCTATCTCTTGATTACTGCCGTGTTCAATGTTGCCGACGTCATGTGGGCCTCTCACAAAGCCCTTTGAAGGCCGAGGTTCCGAAGGCGCCATTCGTCGGGAGAGACACGACGCGTGAAGGCGGTGAGCGAGGACCTCCGGCGCGGGCGTCTCCTTGCAACCTTAAGGATGCGTTTTCCCATAATGGCGCCCACAAAATAGAAATACCCACGGACCGTAGCTCGACCCGGAGCGCGAGAATGCCCCTCGACCTCGACCTGACGAAGCTGCGATTCGGCACGGAGCTGCTCAAGCGCGGCTTCGCGAAGATGCAGAAAGGCGGCGTCGTGATGGACGTCACGAACGCCGAGCAGGCGTTGATCGCGGAGGAGGCCGGCGCCGTCGCGGTGATGGCACTCGAGCGCGTCCCCGCGGACATCCGCGCGGCCGGCGGCGTGGCCCGCATGGCGGACCCGATCAGGATCCAGGAGATCATGGATGCCGTCACGGTCCCCGTCATGGCGAAGTGCCGCATCGGGCACGAGGCCGAGGCCCGGGCCCTTGAGTCCCTCGGCGCGGACATGATCGACGAGTCCGAGGTCCTGACGCCCGCGGATCCCTTCCTCCATGTCAACAAGCGCGCCTTCGAGGTCCCGTTCGTCTGCGGGGCCCGAAACCTCGGCGAGGCGGTGCGGCGCGTCTGGGAGGGCGCGGCGATGATCCGCACGAAGGGCGAGCCGGGCACCGGCGACGTCGTCGAGGCGGTCCGCCACATGCGCCTCATGACGCAGGCCATCGCGGAGCTCAAGTCGCAGGACAACGACCGGCTCTACGGGATCGCGACGAAGTTCGCGGACAGCTTCACGACGCTTCTGCGGGAGGTCCGGACGGCGCACGGTCAGGATGCCGTCGTGCACGAGGCCGACGTCGTGTTCGCCGGCGCGACCCTGGACGACATTTCGGAGGGCATCTTCCAGATCCTCGGTGAGGTCAAGAAGATCCAGCGTCTGCCCGTCGTCAACTTCGCCGCGGGCGGGATCGCGACCCCGGCGGACGCGGCGCTGATGATGCTCATGGGCTGCGACGGCGTCTTCGTCGGATCGGGCATTTTCAAGTCGGAGAACCCCGAGACCCGCGGCCGCGCGATCGTCGATGCGGTCGCCCACTTCGACGACCCGGGCACGGTCGCGGAGGTCTCGAAGGGGATCGGCTTGGCGATGAAGGGCCTCGACGCTAAGGCGATGCCGATCGAAGCGCGAATGCAGGATCGCGGCTGGTGAGCGTCGACAGGACCTGGTCGAGGACGTCGACCACGCCCTCGCCGCTGAGGGTCGAGATCCGCAGGTGGCCCCGCGACGGACCTTCGAGGTCGGCCTTGTTCTCCGCGACGACGAGCGGGACGTCCGGGAAGAGCGCCCGCACCTCCTCGAGGAGCCGCATCTGGTCGTCAAGCGGGTAGCCGCACGTCTCCGTCGGATCGACCAGGAAGACGACGGCCTCCGCGAGATGCCGCAGCGCCGCGATCGCCTGGCGCTCCATGCGATTCCGCTTCTCCATGGGCCGATCGAGGATCCCCGGGGTGTCGAGGATCTGGTATCGGCGCACGCCGCGTTGGATGTGACCGAGGGACACGCCTTTCGTCGTGAAGGGATAGTCCGCGATCTTCGGACGGCCGGTCGACACGGCGCGGACGAACGAGCTCTTGCCCACGTTCGGATAGCCAGCGACGACGATCGTCGGCACCTCGGGGTCGATGGACGGGAGCTTCCGCAACGCCCGGCGGGCCTCCACGAGGGCGTCGAGGTCGCCGCTCACCTGGCGCACGAGGGAGGAGAGCCGGCCGTACGCCTCCCGCCGCAGGGCGCCGATGTCGGCCCCTGGCCCTCGCCCGATCCGCCGGCGGTAGTCCCTCGTGATCTCCGCGGCCTTCTGCGCGGCCCAGTCGACCGCGCCGAGGTGCTTCTTCAACTGGCCGAGGTCCACCAGGACGTCGACCAGCTCGCGGTAGAACGGCGGGAGCCGCTCTAGGCTCGGGAAGCCTTTCACGTATCCGCGGAGCGTCGATTCGATCGCCTTCCCCGCGGTCCCGACGCGGGCGACCGCCAGGTTCCGCGCTCGCGTCATGCGGTCCGGGCCCTTCGCGGTCGCCTTCATCGCGCGACCGAACGCCTTGTCGAGGAGGCCGTCCGCCGTCAGGATCGACGGGAGCTCGAACACGGCCGCGCCAATCCGCGTCCTCGGATAAGGGTTCGGGCGTCACCGGGCGAAGAGGTTCGCGCCGATCGCGAACGCGACGCCGAGGATCGCGACGCGATTCAGCGCCGCGAGAAAGTTCGCGATGAGGAACATGTTCCGCTCGAGCGCCTTGCCATCGGCGTTGAAGAGCGAGTAGATGTAGATCGGGATTGTGTCGCTCATCAGAGGGACGCTGAGGAGCAGGTAGATTCCGGTGTAGCCCGTCTTCCCAACGAACTTCTCCGCCTTGGCCACGAACCACCGGGCGAGCCGCCATCGGTCTGACCACTTTCGGACCGAGCCTTCGAGGTTCAGCCCGAACCAGAAGATCAGCCAGGCGCCGATCGTCTTGCCCGCCGCGATCGCGAGCGCGGTGCCGGCCAGATAGCCCCAGCGGTCCTCCAGGAGCGGAGGCAGCAGAGCGATCTCAATCGGGATCGGCAGGATCACCGCGACGAGGATCGCGTACACGAAAGCGATCAGCATGTAGAGCCAGGGCGTATTGTACGCCTCGGTGAGCACGCCAAGCAGGTCGACCGATCCCAGGCCGAGCCCGACGACGAACACGACGATCGCGACGATGCCCGCACCGATGAGGATCTTCCGACGGCCCAGCTTCTTGACGCGGACGGCGATCGTGTCGTATCCTCGCCGGATCAGGCTTGCGACCTGGAGGGTAATGGCGTCGTATCCGAACGGGGTTATAAAAACCGACGCCGTAAATTCTCTCATCCGGAAAGAGGATGGAGCTGGCCGTCCCGGGTCAAGAGTAGAACGCGGCTGTCCTCGCGCTCCGCCGCCGGTCGGTATCCGATGCGGTCCGCGAGGCGTTCCGCGAAGGTCCGGATGGACGCGTGGGAGGGGACGTTGTCCGCCTGGAGGCGCAGGCGGCTCTCGCCTACGAAGCTGTACCCTTTGCACTCGATGAACATCGGCTGCGCGACGCGGTCGAGTTCCGCGTATTCGTCCTCCCAACCGAGGTTCCAGCCCTGCACGAGGGTGTGTCGGATCACCGTCCTCGTGGGAAGGGTGGGGAGCAGGGCGAGCGTCTCCCGCAGCTTCCGGAACTCGTGGTCCGACTTCGGCGCGACGAGCTTGCGGTAGACCTCCTCGTTCGGCGCCGCCACGGTGACGTACAGTTGCGTCGGGAGTCGGCCCTCCGCGTGCATGCGCCGGAGGACCGAGGGCGTCGTGCCGTTCGTCACGAGGAACGTGGAGATGTGCCGTCGCTTGAACTCGTCGATCATCTCCCCGAGCCGCTTGTAGAGCGTCGGTTCGCCCGTCAGGCTGATCGCCACGTTCGAGGGGTGCCACGCCTCCAGGAATCGTTCGCGGCTCACGTTCGGGTTGCCGTTGTAGCCGCTCAGCAACTCTCGTTGCGCCTCGATCGATTCGTCGACGAGGAACACCGGGTCGTCCGCCTCGAGCAGACTGTCCGATCCCCACTCCTGCGTGCGCCAGCAGAACTGACACGAGAGGTTGCACGCGTCCACGGTGGGCGTCATCTGGAGGCACCGGTGGCTTTCGATCCCGTAGAAGGTCTGCTTGTAGCAGCCGATGCCCTTCGTCAGACTCGCCTTCGTCCAGTGGCAGAGCTTGACGCCGCTGTGCTCTCCGACGATGCGGTACCCTTGCCGCTCGAGGACGTCCTTCTTCTCCGGGTCCATCCGCCGCGGCATGTGCCGTTCGGGTTAAAGGGCTTTCGTGCTTCCGAGGGCCTCGGCCTCCCGGCACCTGTGCGGTGCGCGTCGACGCGAACGGAGATCAATCTCCCGCGCATGGAACTCGACCGTTCGGAACGCGTCGTCCTTCGTGAGGAGCACCTCGAGTGTACGCAGATCGTCGGAGAACCGCAGGTCGTGGACCTTCAGGGTTCGATGCTCCTGAACGAACGTCCGCGCGATGTTCGTCGAGAAAATCGTTTCGACCCATCGACGGTCCACGCCGGAAACCCCGCGGAACGCCCACCAGGGGTCGAAATGCGCGAGTTCCGCGAAGCGATCCGCCGGGATTGATTCGACCGGCCGCAGATCGGCCACGCGGCTCGGTGCGTGCAGTCGGTCCCCGTCGAACCGGATCGCTCCCTCGAGGACGCGCGGCGGTCCCCCGATCCGGTCCACGACCGTGAACGTGACCCGCCACTCCGCGTCGACGAACGGGAAGGTGTACTTCGTGATGATCTCCGCGTCCTCCAGGGCCAGCCGTCGACCGACGATGCTCCGCTGGCGGATGCCCGCTTCACGCGTCGTCCGTCTCGCCCTCGTCGAACGCGTGGAGCCGCCCGGCCGCCGCGTCGCGCGCTTTCGGATGGGCGATCTTAGCGGCTTTTTCAAGGAGATGTTTGACCGCGTGGCTCGCCTCCGCCTCATCCAGGAGGAACGCGACCTCTCGTTCATCGAGGCCCAGCTCGGCCGTCAACTGGATTCGGAGTTCCTCGTCGCCGGCAAACAGGGCTTTCAGGACCGGCAGGACATCGCTCCGCATCAGGGATTGCGAGGCATGCAGGTAGCGGGCGAACTTGCTCGCGACCGAGTTGCGGGCCCCGCGCTGCGCCCGGGATCGCGCCATCTGAATCAGGTAGTACGGAAACTCGAGCTGTCCGCCGCGCGCCCGGCCTCTCCGGGCCACCGCCACGCCGCTCGACATGAGCTCGCGGGCGTACGACCACAGGCCGTAGCTCTGTCGCCGGCGGACCCGGCCCAGGAATAGGTCGGCTCGGCTCAGGACATCGTAACCCCGGACGAGGTCGTCGGGTCGGCCGAACTCGTGCGCCAAATTCTGATCGATCCACAGGATGAGATCCTCCGGCGTCTCGTCGAGGTCTCGGACCGCCTCGCGGGCCCGCCTCGCATCGCCCGACCGCAAGATTTCCTCGATGACCGGGAAGATCGTGGGCTCGCGGTCCCGATAGCCCAAGGACTTCGTGGACGCCGCACGGACTTCCTTCTTGCCGATCGCAATGGACTCGAGGTCGTTGATGGCCGAGCGCAGGTCGCCGCTCGCCCGCTCGACGATGACGTCGAGGACGTCGGGGGCCGCATCGAGGCCTTCCCTCCCTGCGATGGTTCGAAGTATATTTTTCATCGCATCATCATGAATACCTTGAAATTTGATGGTCTTGCAGAGTCGCTTCAGGGAGGACGACCGGCGCGTGAGCGCGTAGTAGTCGTTGACGATCAGCACGACGGGCTGCTGCGTCCTCTGGATCATCTCGACGATCGCCGCGACGCCGCCCTTGTCTTCCCGCCCGAAGATGTTGTCCGCTTCGTCGAGCACGATGAGCTTTCGGCCTCCGTTCTCGATCTCCAGGAACTCGCCCGTGTCGCTGAACGTCTGGAGGACGGCTCCTCGGGTCGCGACCTTGCGGATCGCCTCCGCGTTGCGGCTGTCCGAGGCGTTCATCTCGACGATGCTCCAGCCCATCTCGCTCGCGAGGGCGAGCGCGGCGCTGGTCTTCCCGACGCCCGGGTCGCCCTGCAATGCCACGGCCCGCTTCTCCGGGCGACCGCGCTGCCAGGCCTCCGCCCACTTCCGGAGCTCCGCCACCGCGGTCGGGTTCCCGACGATCTCCTCGAGGGTCTTCGGCCGATGCTTCTCGGTCCATGCCGTCATTTGTTCGGACACGGAACGGGGAGCGCCGACATAACTCTATCAACGGGTCGCGCGAAACCGCTCAGGTAGGCGTGACATATGCTTTGTATAGCTGTCACAATACCATATGTGAAATTATAGGTTAGACGTTGACGCGACCGACAAGGCTCATTTTCGTGCGTCCGCGTGTTGAGCATCGTAGAGGTCGCATAGTTCCTGCAGGAACTCGTCGTACGTCTTCCGGAACTTGAGGCGAAAGACCCGATCGCGCGTTTCCGTCGTCAGCTGAATCGTCGTGAGAGCCTTGTCACGCTTTGACATGGACTGGGCCCGACGCCCATAGCCCTATGTGTCCGGATAGTTCTATGGATTGTCAATGCGGACCTGCCCCCGCAGCCATATACGCTGGGTAGACCGAGCCGCAACGGATCCAATGTCGTGAGTGGGCCGAAAATCCCGGGGGAACGGGCCACTCGGTCTGTCCCACGCTCCGCTCACGGGGAGTAGTCCTCGAGCCGCAGCTGCGGCGGCTGAGCCTTCCTCTGATCGGGTCGGCGGATCCGGCGTTGCATTTCGTTCTGGACCCGGTTGAACGTGTCGATTTCGATCAGGGGTTCGTGCCTTCCTCGCTTGATGCCGCCGTTCAAGCGGGCGAGGCCGCAGTACACGGGGTTGCTGAGGATATTCGCAATCGTCTGACTCGCCCAAGCGCGGCCCGTCTTGGTGCGATAGCCATCCCGGTTCAGTTCCTGGCAGATTTTTGCGATGCCCTTGCCCTCGAGATACCTGCGGAAGATGAGCGAGACGACGCGAGCCTCATCCTGCCGTAGCTGGAGGATTCCATTCACGTAATCGTACCCGTACGGGCTGGCATACGTGAGGAAAGCGTTCGCCTTCTTGACGGCGTTGTTGAGCGCCTCAGCGCTCTGCTGTCCGCGAGCGCGGCGGAGGACCTCCCGCTCGTTCAACCCGCGCTCCGTGCACAGCTTCTGCAACGCGAGCTCTTCCGAATCTGTCCCGTAGTGCTGCAGAAGTTCGCGCGTCGAGCCGAAGCGCATGTATACTTCCCAGAACAGCAGCGCGTCCAGGGGGGCCCCGTCCCCGCAGTGTTTGCAGAGGACTACCTTCTCCCTGCGCACGGTGGGATCCGCTCGGGGATTCGCGTCCGCCTCGTGGTTCACGAGATTCTTCGGACTCCAGCACCGCGCACATCGTCCGTCCACGGCTTACACCTCCAAGAGGATCGGAGGACCGTTTGCGTTCGCGAGCAGGGCCCGATGCCGGAGGGATTCTTGCGCTTCGTTGAACGTCTCGACGGGGACGATTGCGGGGTGCTCCGCCCGCCGCAGGATGCCGTCCCACCGCAGGAAACCTGCGTAGACCGGATTGTGCACGATGCGGTAGACCTTGACCGCCGTCCACTCGGTGCCTCGTTTTGTCCTATGACCGTCGGCGTTGAGGCCGGAGGCGATCTCATCGAGGGTGCGCCCCTCGCGGCACCGGTCGAAGATCTCGCGCACGAGGTTCGCCTCTTGGGCCTCAGGGACGAGCTGACCCTCCAAAACCTCGTAGCCAAGTGGAGCATGGAATCCGAGCATCCCCGGACCCACCTTCGCCTTCTGCGACATGCCCATGTACACGCGTTCCCCAATCTGCTCGGACTCGAGCTGGGCGATCCGCTGGATGATGTCCATCACGAAGCGGCCCATGGCCGTGGACGTATCGAGCGACTCCGTCGCGGAGACGAAGTCCTTCTCCCACTCCCGGAGATCGTCCATCATCTCCATGAAGTTCCGGGCGTTGCGGTGAATCCGATCCATCTTGATGACGAGGAGCGCATCCCAACGTTCGCGCTCGGCCATCATCCGCTGATACGCGGGCCGTTTCGTGTTTCGACCCGAGTGGCCGTCGTCGATGTAGGTAGCCGCGACCGCCCAGTCGCGGGCGAGGCAGTACGCCTGGAGGCGCTCCCTCTGTGCATCGAGGGAAAACCCTTCCTTTGCCTGGTCTTCCGTCGACACTCTAGTGTAGATCGCGACGCGTACCGTGCGCACCCATCCCGTGGCCGCAAAGGCACCTGCGGGTAAAAAAGTCTGCCGGTCCGACGAAAGTCTGACGCCGTGCGTCGACGTCGACGGCATCACTCGATGCGTTTAGCCGTCGCCGAGCGAGGTCATTTTTATTCGGCCGCGCATATCGAAATAAGCGTGGATTGACGATCCCGCGCTACAAAATAACATGCAAATCCCACAATTCGCTCCGATGTATGAATCGGATAGCATGTATCGCTCCTACATATCGAAGTATACCTCCGGCCTAAATGCGGCGTAACGGAATAATCCAGATTCCAATATATTAGTGGCGCTTCTTCCTCATTTCGTCGAGAATTTCTTTTGCTCGGTCCATCCGCACCTTTCGCTCCTTGACGAGGAGCTGAGCGACCTGCTCGACCTCATCCCCTGTCGCCCCGACCGTCGCGGCGATGTTGCGAGCGTGGAGGGACATGTGACCTCGTTGAATCCCTTCTGTCGCCAGCGCGCGGAGCGCCGCGAAATTCTGTGCGAGCCCGACCGACGCGATGATCTCGCCTAATTCCTGCGCGGTCTTCACTCCGAGCAAGCGGACGTTGGCCTTGGCCGTGGGATGGACCGCCGTCGCTCCCCCCACCAGCCCGACCGCCAGGGGGACTTCGATCGTCCCGACGAGGTCCCCGTTGGCATCCTTCTCCCACGCCGTGAGAGACCGGTAGCCGCCCGATTTCCAGGCCGCGTACGAATGGGCGCCGGCCTCGATCGCCCGCCAATCGTTCCCCGTGGCGACGACGACCGCGTCGATACCGTTCATGATCCCTTTGTTGTGCGTCGCACACCGGAACGGGTCCGCTTCGGCGAACGCGTACGCCTCGAGGACGCCCTCGACGACGTCTTCCCCGGAGGCGTTCTCCGATCGGATCGCGTCCTTCGAGAACACGGCCCGGGCCCGAACGAGGCGTCGCACCGCGAGGTTCGAGATGATCCGAAGGTACACCCGCCCCCCCGTCCACTTTTCCAGCTGGGGCGCGACCGCCTCCGCCATCGTGTTCACCGCGTTCGCCCCCATCGCGTCGCGGCAGTCCACGAGGAGATGCGTGACGACCATCGGCCCGCGAGGCGTCTCGAGGACGCGCACCTCCACGTCCTTCGCGCCGCCGCCGACCTTCACGAGCATCGGGTCCTTCTCGTTGGCCAGGGAGAGGATCTCGTCGCGGTGCGCCAGGATCGTCATGCGCGCCCCGTGCGGGTCCGGCACCCCGACGAGTTGGATCTGGCCGATCATGATGGGTCCGGTCGAGCTGGTCGCGAAGCCGCCGCGGTCTCGGGCCATCTTCGCGGCATTCGACGCCGCCGCGACAACGCTTGGCTCCTCGATCGCCATCGGCACGAGGTAATCGCGTCCGTTGATTCGGAAATTCACCGCGATCCCGAGCGGGATCGGCATCGTGCCCACGACGTTCTCGATCATCCGGTCGACCTGCTCGAACTTCAGGGCTCCCGTGTTGCGGATCGTGTCGACCTCCGCGTCCGTGAGCTCGCCGAAACCGCGGATCGTCTGCCAGCGGTCCTCCGGGCTCTTCTTGTAGAAGCCGGACACGTCGGAACTCTTCATGCGCGCACCGCGCGCGGGAGAAGGCTCCGTCGCCATAAAAGCATCGAAGCCTGCGCTTGCGTCGCCGGGTTCCGCAGAGTTCGCGGCGGCGTCCGATCTCGAGCGATGTCCCGTGCCGCCCGCTACCGCCGCTCAGACCTTCGCGCCGCACTTCCCGCAGAACGTCGCGCCGGGGGCGAGCGGCGAACCGCAGTTCCGGCACGTCATCTGTGCAGGGGGCGCCGGACCGGCGGAAGGCGGCATGCCGCCTGCCGGCGGCGGCTGCCACGGCGGCTGGCCGTACGGCTGCGTCATCATCGGCTGGACTTTGTCCTTGCGAACGACGAGGTAGATGATCAGCCCGATGAGCCCGAACAGCAGGACGACGATCAGCCAGAGGACGCCGCTCATCCCCCGGCTCTCGGCGTCGCGATACACCCAGATCGCAACGAGCAGAAAGATGACCCAAATCACGACGAGGAGCGCGCACAGCGCGCCTCCGAGAAGCTCCGTCTGAAACGCGCCCGGAATCGTTGCCAACACCACGGACCCGCCCTCCGGCCGCGCATGCGGTTGAGGATATTTAAAGGGTCCGACCGGCCCGCAAGCGCACGGTCCGCAACGACCGAAATCCCGTGCATACGTTCGAGAGTTGACCAAAGCAAAAGCGCTTTCGTAATCCTTAAAGGCGTGTCGCATCATGTGGCCCGCGGGGTCACTATGGAGGAGCAACAGGGACCTTCGGGGGAGACTGCAAAGCCCGCCCCGAAGAGCAAGGCGTTGTGGATTGCCATTGCGGTCATCGTCGTGATCATCGTGGTCGTGGTGGCCGCGGCGCTCGGTGGGTTATTCGCGCCGGCAGGGAAACCTGCACTGCGGATTGGGACGCTGCTGTCGTTGACGGGAGGGTTGTCCCCGTACGGACCGGGCGATACGAAAGGTGCGAACCTCGCCGTCGAGGAAATCAACGCCGCGGGTGGAGTCCTCGGGGAGCCCGTTCAGATCTATAATGAGGACGACCAAACACAATCGACCGCGGCCGCCGCGGCGACGACGAAACTCATCACCCAGAATCACGTGAATGCGATCGTCGGGGCTCAGTTCTCGGGTGGCACCCTCGCTTCAATCGACATTGCGGCGACCAATGGAGTCGTCATGGTTTCGCCCTCGGCGACCTCCGTTAAGCTCTCGGACCTCTCCGTCACAAAAGGTTGGTTCTTCCGAACCATCTCCTCGGACGCCCTCCAGGGAGCCGTCGCAGGGAGCTATCTGTACACGAACAGTTCGTTCAGATACGCAAACGCCATGGCGATCAACAACCCCTATGGGGTCGGATTGGCCGCCAACTTCAAGGCGAAGTTCACCGCCCTGACGGGAATCGTCAACGACACCGTGATCATACCGGAAGCGCAGACGGACTATACGAGCGCACTCACGCAGCTCTTCAGCACGAACCCGGAGGTCGTGTACTTTGTCGCGTACCCAGACACCGGGTTGACCGTGATGAAGCAGTGGCAAGCCGGGTTGTCGACACACCCTTCTTGGAACAAGCAGTGGGTGTTCTCGGAAGGCCTCGATGATCAGACCTTTGTCGACTCGTTGCGGGATCCGGCGGTTGGGGTCGACGTCACGCGGATTTGGGGCACCGCCCCGGCTTCGCCGAACAGCACACTGTACAACGCCTTCGCCGCACGCTACGAGGCACGCTTCTTCAACCAGGTGCCCGTCCTGTACGCGTCTCATGCGTATGATGCGGTGTACATGATCGCGCTGGCTGCCCAGAAGGCAGGGGCCGTTGACGGCGCGTCAATCAAGTCCCAGCTCCGCGCAGTCTCGGGTCCGAACGGAACCGTCATCAACGGTGGCCAATGGTCGAAAGCACTGACGGAGCTTGCCGCCGGGCACGCGATCAACTGGGAAGGATCAGCGGGGTCGGAGAACCTGAACGCAACGAACGATCCCGGCCGCGGGAGCTATGAGGTTTGGGGCGTCAGCGCTTCCCCGAACTTCAAGATTTACCGCCTTGCGTACTTTGGGGAGTCGCTCGTACAACCGGCGGCGGCAGTGGCGGACTTGAACGTACTTGCCCCCCAAACGAACATCTTTGTGTCGAAGATTCAGGCGGTCGCAATTTCGAGGCAAGACTGAACTCTTTTTCCCTTTCTTCTCTTTTCTTTTCTCTTCTCTCAGCCCTGAGCTTGTCTCAGCCGCCAAGGTAGAGTCTCGCCACGTCCGGATTGTGAAGGAGCGCTTGCCCGGCGCCTTCGAACCGGTTCCGACCGGTCTCGAGGACATATCCACGATCAGCGATCGCCAATGCCTTCTTCGCGTTCTGCTCCACCATCACCACAGCGCTCCCGTTCTGGTTGATTTCGACGATCTTCGAGAAGAGGACGTCGACCAGCTTTGGTGCGAGCCCGGCAGACGGCTCGTCGATCAGAAGGACGTCGGGATCGAGCATCATCGATTTCGCCAATGCGACGAGCTGTTGTTCTCCTCCGCTCAGGTTGCCCGCCCGCTCGCGAAGTTTGGGGCGCAGGTTCGGGAACAGCTCAATTACTCCAGCGGCCCGTTCCCGGATTTGCGCATCGTTCATCATATGGGATTGGGTGTGGGTCCGTTCCCGGGGGTTCCACGGGAGCGGTATCGGCGATGTCCGACGGGTGATGGCTCCCATCTCGAGATTCTCGAGGACCGTGAGCGATGGAAATGTGTTGTTCGTCTGCGGCACGTACGCGAGGCCCATGAGGACGAGATCCCGCGGATGCCTTCCCGTGATTTCCGCGCCCTGGAACAACACGTGACCCTGGGTCGCAGGCAGGAGACCGAAAATCGTCTTGATGAGCGTCGATTTCCCCGCACCGTTTGGGCCGATGACAGCAACGATCTCGCCTTGGTCAAGGGTCATCGTAACGCCGTGGAGAATCTCCATTTCCCCGTAGCCGGAATGGACTCCCTGGGCCTCGAGGAGCATCGCTATCCCCCAAGGTAGGAATCGATGACAAGAGGGTTCTCCTTCACACTGGCCGGTGTTCCGTCCGCGATCGTCCGTCCCTGGTGCATGACGATTACTCGGTCACAGCGGTTCATTACGACGTTCATGTCGTGTTCGATGAGGAAAAAGGTCCGTCCCCCCTGTCGAAGCTTCTCAATAAGGTCCATTAGGCTCGCGGCGAGTGTCGGATTCACCCCCGCGACAGGCTCGTCGAGCAATACCAGCGTCGGATCGGTCATCAAAGCCCGCGCGAGCTCGAGGAGCTTCTTCTGACCGCCGGACAGGCTCTTTGCGTGCTCGTTCGCGAGGGCGTCGAGCTGCGTCAACTTCAGAACCTCGCGGGCCCGGGCCCTGCACATTTTTTCGTCCCGCTGGACCTGGCCGGGGCGAGCGAACAGGTTGAGCAAATGCTCCCCAGCGTTGTGTTTAGCGGCTAAGACGAGGTTCTCCAACACTGTCATGTTCCGGAGCTCGTGAGGGATCTGCCATGTCTTCGTCAAGCCCAGATGAACGATTTCATAGGGGGGCCGGCCGTCGATTCGCGTTTCGTTGAACCAGATTTCGCCCCCGTCGGGCCGGTACAAACCCGCGATTAGATTGAAAAGCGTTGATTTCCCCGCGCCGTTCGGGCCGATCAGTCCGGTCACCGATTGCGCGGACACAGAGAGCGAGCAATCGTCCACCGCGCTGATTCCGCCGAAAGCCTTTCGAACGCCCACGACTCCCAAGATCCCAGGGTGCTCCATGATCTCGTTCACCGTAAGACGCGTTTCTTCTCCCGAAGGATACCTTGCGGGCGGTAAATGATCAGGAGAATCAGCAACGCGCCGACCACCATGAGGCGGATATAGGGAATCGAATCCTTGAGCGAAGCCGGGGCAACATCCTTCAGCTGTACGGAAAGCCACTCCAGGCCATACACGACGAAAGCTCCGGCGATTACGCCCCGGAGGTTGCCCGCTCCGCCAACGATGACCATCACCCAGACTGAAAACGTGATGGCAGGAGCGAAGCTGCCAGAAGGCTCGATGTAAAGGAGGGTCAGCGCGAAGAGCCACCCAGCGAGACCCATGAGCGCCCCTCCAATCGCGAAGACTTGAAGCTTGTACCGAAACGTATTCTTTCCGACTGCCATCGTAGCTTCTTCATCCTCGCGTATAGCACGCAGCACCCGACCCCACGGGGACTCTACGATGAAATGCAGACCAAGGAACAACGCGAGGAGGATCGCTGCCCCGACCCCGACGTCGGTGGCCGTGTTCAGGAACGCGGCGTTCGGTCCCGTGAAATCGAGAAGGTGAGGAATCGGAAAAATCCCGATTGTTCCGGCGGTCACCGGTTCGAGGTTAATGGCGACAGTCCGGACGACCTCCGCAAAAGCGAGAGTCGCGATCGCCAAATAATCGGCCCGGAGACGCACGGTGGGGAGCGCGACGAGGGCGGCAGCGAGACCGGACATCAGCATCGCGAGCAGGGCCCCGATGGCAAGCGGGAGTTGGTAGCCCCCGAGATGTCCCGGGTATCCAGTGCTCGGGGGTGTCGGGGGGGTGATCGCGATTGCCGCCGTGTAGGCTCCGATGAGAAAGAAGCCAGCGATGCCGGCGTTGAAGAGTCCGGTGGATCCCCACTGAAGGTTGAACCCGAGAGCGAGGATTGCGAAGATAATCGAGATGCTAACATAGAACCCGAGATTGATGAGGATTCCCGTATCGATTGCCATTTCTCTTAACCCCCGCTCTCTTCCTCGAGTGGCCCGGTCTTTGGCCCTCTGCCCAAGGCTTTCGCGATTTTCTCAATGAAAAAAACGCGACCGGTGAAGGCAGGCGGCCGTCCCGCGATTCCCCATGGCCTCAATATTAGGACCGCGATCATGACAATGAATGGGATCGCGACTTTGTACGCCGTTGCGTTGACCAAACCGATGACGTCCGGTCGTCCGAGCCACACGAAGACGGGGACGGACATCTCCTGAGAGAGCCCGATGACGAGGCCTCCGAGGACAGCTCCCCAGGGAGAACCGATTCCGCCCACGATGACCGCAGCAAAGATGAGGAGCAGGACCTCGAACCCCATCGTCGGCTTTAGAAGCCCGTAGAGGCCGAGGAGTACGCCCGCCGTCGAGGCGAACGAGCAGCTCAGGGCCCACGTCGCGTACGTCACCCGCTTCGTGTCGATTCCGGTTGCTTTCGCAAGCTCGAGGTTGTCCGCGGTGGCCCGCATCGCCTTCCCAAGGTTCGTGTAGGTCAGCAAGATGTGCGCCGAGAGGACGAAAACGAGTCCCACGGCAGGTGTTAGGATGTGCCGAATGGGATGGACGCCCAGACCCGGAACGATCGGGATTTCCTGAATGGCGGGAACGGGGTAAATCCACGGTTGTGTCGTCGCGATCGTCCGAATCCCGTTCTGGATGATGAGCCCCACTCCTACGGAGGCGACAATCGGCGGAACCGGGCCACGGCCCTCCAGACGGGAAAAGACGGCCACCTCGAGGAGGACTCCAACCAGCGCCAGGACCACGAACGAAAGAATCGCTCCCCAGATGAGGGAAAATCCGTTCAGGTTGACGAGAAGCGCAACATATGCGCCCAAGCTCATGATGTCCCCGTAAGCGAAATTCGCGAAGCCTCTCATGCCGTAGACCAGAGTAAGGCCGATGGCAGCGACGATCACGATACTGGCCACAGATAGTCCCGCGATGGTATAGTTTAGAATCTCGACGCCAAACCTGACTGCGAGGAGGCCGTTAAACGCAAGGAAGATGACGGCTACGAGCGCACCACGCACGAGCTGGCGGCGGGCTCTCGGTGTGAGATGAAGCAGCTCCCATCGCCGGTGAAGCACCCGTGTCTGCGTTGAGAGGTCCGACTCGGGAACGCTTGCCATGGTCTATCTTGTCACGCGAGCAACGGGGCGTGACCTTTTAACTTTTCCAGGCTAGAGAAAAGTCTTACAATGGGGGCGGACTTGACGATCCCATGGGCCCGACTCGACTCATCCTACTCGAACCCTCGGGCAGAAAGCACTTGGTCGTCCTCGACCGAGAAACGGTGACGCTCCCGCGACTTGGCGTAGTTCGGGCCGAAACTCTGGTCGCCTCGATTGGCAAGCGGTGGACGGTAGGAGGCCGATCGTTCCTCGTGCTCACGCCTTCTATCCGCGACACTGTAGGTTTGCTCGGACGGAAAGCCCAAATCATCGGTCCCAAGGACCTGCCCGCCCTGGTGTGGAACAGCGATGTGAAACCCGGTGATTTCATCGTCGAGGTGGGCGCCGGTTCCGGTGCCCTGACTGTCGTACTCGCGAACGCGGTCGGTCCAAAAGGTCGCGTCGTCTCATACGACTTGCGACCAGAGTTCCTGGATGTGGCTCAGCGAAACGTCTCGGCAGCGGGACTCGAGGAACGAGTCGAATTCAAGGTGGGAGACGCCCGAGTCGGCATCCCGGAAACTGGCGCAGACGCATTCGTCGTCGACATCCCGGACCCATGGGAAACGATCGGGAACGCCGCCAGTGCTCTCCGTCCGTGCGGTCATTTCGCGTCGTACTCGCCGAACATGGAGCAGGTTAGTCAGACGGTGGTAGCGCTCCGTGCGGGGCCGTTCGTAGAAATCCGTACCCTGGAAATCATCGAGCGAGAAATCGAGGCGTCCGACTCCGGCACCCGTCCGTCCTTTGCACCGCTCGGCCACACCGGCTATCTTTCGTTCGCGCGGAAAGTGCTCGACACCTTCTAATATCGGGGGTCGTGTGGCCGCCGGGCCATGGCCTACGACCTCACGACGTTCGTCATCACGACGTTCGTCGCGATCTTCGCGATCGTCAATCCGATCGGGGCGATGACGTTCTTCGTCGTGTTGACGCGAGCGTATCCGAAGACCATGAAGACGCGGGTGATCCAGAAGGCGGTCCTCGCGGCGACGATCGCGCTCCTCGTCTTCGCGCTCGTCGGGAACTACATCTTCCTCCTGTTCGGCACATCGATCCCGGCGTTCCGGGTCGCGGGCGGGATCCTCCTGTTCTCGATTGCGTTCTCGATGATGCAGGGCGAGCGGTCCCGGACGCAGCTCACGCCCCAGGACCGCCAAGAGGCGCTCGAGCGCGAGGCCGTCGGCGTGGTGCCCCTGGGCATCCCGATGCTCGCCGGTCCCGGCGCGATCACGACCGTCATGGTCCTCATGGCGGGCGCGTCGTCACCGGAGTTGGACATGCTGCGGATCGGCATCATCCTGGCCACGATCCTCGGGACGATGGCGGTGAGCTGGCTCATGCTCACGTATGCCGACCTTATCTTCCGCCGTATCGGGCGGATGGGGGCGTACGCGATCTCGAGGATCATGGGCCTCATCCTCGCCGCGATCGCGGTGCAGTTCATCATCCTCGGGGTGCAAGGCGCGTACCTAGAGTACTTCAAGCCGATCCTCTGAGTCGACGTCAGGGGAGCTCGGTCGGCCGGGTCCGGTCCGGCTGGACGACGTGCCGGGCGATCTGCGTGAAGCGCTCCGGATGTTCCGTGTGAACCGGCAGGACGATCTTCGGGTCGATCGTCCGGATCATCTCGCCGACCTCCCTCTCGCTCAGGTGGCCGGATGCGTGGAGCTGGTGACGCTCCAAGTGGAAGCGGTCGAGCCAGTGCTGCAGCACCGCATCGTTCACGTCGTCTTCCTCGAACGGCTCGCTCTTCGAGTGGATGAACGGGGATCCGGCGGGCGGCCGGAGGTCCACGAGCTCCGGGAGGTGCCAGAAGTCGAGTTGGACCAGGAACTCGGACGGCCGCTTCGCCATCTCCTCCGCCGTGACCACGCGGTCCCCGAGCTTGTCCTGGAGCTCCCGTTCCCACGGATCGACCTTCCGCATCTGCCGATCGTACAGGAAGAAATCGCTCTCTTTCGCGATGTCTGGGACCTGGATGTGCGTGTCTTTCTTCAGCGTCATGAGGAGATGCGCGGTCTTCGCGTTCGCGACGAACTTCCGGCCGACCGCCTGTGCGGTCTCGAAGAACGTCCGGATGCGGTCGACGTCCCGGCCGGGGAACGTGACGAGGGCGAGCTTGTCCTTCGCCGATCCGAGCAGGCGGATCGCGTTCTCCTTGACGTCGGCCTCGGCCAGGCTGCCGCGCGGATCGTCGGGGGCGACGCGCGTGCCTTCCGTGATGAGGGCGATCGGCTTGGCGGCCCTCGCGGCCTCGATGAAGTCCTCTGTCAGCCGCTTCATC
>DASPZJ010000047.1:0-3581 GCA_035636315.1 Thermoplasmata archaeon | reverse complement strand
ACGGTCTGGGATTCCGGGCCGCCGTGCGGCCACACGAGGGCCGCGTGGCGGGAGCGGTTCTTCGCCGGCACGAACAGCCACGCGGGGATGTTGCGACCGTCGAAGGTGGGGTACCGCACGAGTTTCCCGTCCGCGAGTTCTGCTCTGGGGAGCTTCGTCGGGCTGCAGTCGATCAGACGCGTGGTCCGTGCTCCCCGCCGCGCGACGAGCCGCTCCGGCAACAGGAAGTTCGATTCCATGTAGAACAGCGTTCGTCCGTCCGGCGACCAGAGCGGCCGGGACGCGGATCCTTTCGCGGACGACACGGCGACGGGTTTTCCGCCGTCGCGGGTAACGGACTTCAGCCGGATGTTCCCGTCGTGGTTCTCGAGGAACGCGATGCGTTGGCCGTCCGGAGACCAAACGGGCATCGTCTTGTCCCAGCGGTTCTCGACGAGCCACCGCACCTCGCGAGTCTCGAGGTCCAGCACGCCCACGTCGAGGGAGTCGTGGACGTTCGAGACGAACACGAGTTCCCGGCCCTCGGGCGACCAGGGGCGGGGACGACCGATGTCGCCGCCGATCGAACCCTCGGACTCCGGGAAGGCGACAATCTTCTCCATGCGCCCAGCGAGGTCGACGAGCCCGACAAAGTCGTGCAGTCCGACGCCCGCGGAGAACGCCAGGCTCCGGCCGTCCGGATGCCATGCGATCTCCGTCACGATGTCGTCCACGTCCGTGAGCTGCTTCGCCGCTCCGCCTGCGACATCCACGAGGAACACGTTGTCGCGATCCCCGTCCCGGTTCGAGATGAAGGCGATCTTCGTGCCGTCGGGCGACCACCGGGGGAACGAACTGTCGAATTGCGTGTCCGTGATTTTCCGGACGCCGGTCCCCGTCACCGACACGACGTAGACGTTGTAGTTCTCGTCCCCCTCGAAGTCGGATTGCACCGCGAGGGAGCGGCCGTCGGGCGAGAACTCCGGATTCACGACGGACTGCTCGGACTTCAGCAGGATTTTCTCGCGCTTCGTCCGGAGGTCCATCCGGTAGACGGACCACTGTTCCCCCTTGTTCGCGGCGCACGCGAGGGTCCTGCCGTCCGGCGAGACATCGAAGTTGCCGAGCTGCCAGATCTTGCGCAAGAAACGGCGCGGCGTGAAGGTGACGGTCCGGCCCATCGTCCCACCAAGGGGTCCGAAAACGGGACGGGCATAAAAGCCATCTCGCCGGATCCCTTCGCCGGCCGCATGGCCCTGAACGTGGCGTCTCTTCCCATCACGGTCGGCGTCGGCGCGTTTGTGATCCGAGACGGCGCATTGCTCGTCGTGCGGAGGACGTACGGCCCCTCGAAGGGTCTCTGGACGATTCCCTCCGGCTACCTCGAGCCAGGCGAGTCGGTCGCGCATGCGGTCGAGAGGGAGGTCCGCGAGGAGACGGCGGTCGCGGCCCGCGCGGAATCGATCGTGGGCGTTCGGAACCGCGTCACCGGAGCGTCAAACGACACCTTCCTCGTCTTCGCGATGGCCTACGAATCCGGCGAGCCGCGGCCCGATGGCCGGGAGGTGAGCGAGGCTGCCTTCGGTCCGGTCGAGGAGCTGTCGCGGTCCGAGGACTCGGCTCCGTTCACGCGCGCAATCGTCCCGAAGCTCGCGCGGGCCCGCGGCATGCGCCTCGATGTCTACGCTCCTCCGGGGGACGGCTCGGGGACGCTCGCTTACCTCCTGTATATCTAGGCCGCGAAAGCCTTTAGGCGGACCGCCGTTGCGCGGCCGTGGCCATCACGATTGTGGCGCAATCCCTCGGCACGAAGTACGTCCTCGATGCCGCAGCGCTCGACCGCCTCCGGGGGACCTTGCGGACCGGCGGGCTCGTCGTGCATCCGACGGACACGGTGTACGGGCTCGGAGCGGATCCGTTCCGGAGGGAGGCGGTGGATCGCGTCTTCGCCGCGAAAGGCCGTCCCCGGGATCAACCGATCTCCATCGCCGTCGCCGAGCCCGCCGACGTATTCCGGTTCGGGATCAAGTCGGCCATCGCCGAGGCGTTCTGCACGAAGAACCTCCCGGGGCCCTTTACGGTCGTCCTGCGCGCGACGAGGGACGCGCCGACGCCGGTCGTCGCGACGGACGGCCGGATCGCAATCCGCGTCCCGGCTCACCCGATCCCGCGTCTCCTCGCGAAGGCGTACGGCCCGATCACCTCGACGAGCGCGAACCTCCATGGTCGGCCGTCCCCGGTCACGTGCCAGGAGGCGCATGAGCAGCTCGGTGATCGCGTCGACGTCTACCTGGACGGAGGGCCGACGCCGCTCGGCGGCGAGTCGACGGTCGTCGACCTCTCCGGGGATCGTCCAAAGGTCCTTAGGCAAGGGGTCCTTCCGACGGGAGCGTAATCCCTTGGACGCCTCCGCGCGCGATTCCCTGCTGCGAGCCGGACGGATCTCGCGGGAGGCGCGCGAGCACGCCGTGGGGCTCGTGAAGGAGGGCGCGCTCCTCCTCGACGTCGCGGAGGAGGTCGAGGGGCTCTTCCGCAATCGCGGCGTGCGTCCGGCGTTCCCGACCTGCATCTCGATCGACCACGTCGCCGCCCACTACACGCCGACGCACGACGACCCGCTTCGATTCCTGCGCGGGAGCGTCGTCAAGTTGGACCTCGGCGCCCACGTCGACGGCTGGATCGCGGATACCGCGGTGACGGTCGAGGTCGGGACGCGGAACTGGACGTCGCTCATCCGAGCTTCGGAGCTCGCCTTGCAGACGGCGATCGAGGCGGTCCACGCGGGCGTCGCGACCCAGTCGATCGGAGGAGGCATCCGACGTGCGATTGAGTCGGCCGGGTACCGGCCCGTCCGGAACCTGACCGGGCACACGATCGAACGGTACGTCCTGCACGCGGGCAAGAGCGTCCCGAACGTGCCGCACGGTCACGACGTGCTCGAGGCGGGCGAGGTCGTCGCGATCGAGCCGTTCGCCTCGGCGGGCGCGGGTCACGTCGAAGGCCGGAAGACCGGCAACATCTACCGCGTGCTCCGGCCGAAGGCGCTCGGCCACGCCGAGGCGGACGACTTCGTGCAGACGTTGGCGAAGGAGTTCAAGACGCTCCCCTTCGCGGAGCGTTGGGCGCACCGTCTTGACCCACGCGCGCCCGCCCTCCTGAACCAGCTCGTGCGGAGCGGGGCCGTGATGACGTACCCCGCGCTCCTCGATGCCGACGGCGGGATTGTCTCGCAGACGGAGCACACGGTGATCGTCGGTGTGGACGGGGCGGAAGTCACGACCGCGTGAGGCTCGGAACGTTTATTATCGAACGCCTCCATCGACGCCGTCCCTCGGAGCGGTCATCGGTTGAGCGACATCAAGCGGATCGTCTTGGACGTGCTGAAGCCCCACAAGCCGTCCCTCGTGGACATGTCGCTCCGGCTGAGCGGCCTCAAAGGCGTCGACGGCGTCAGCCTGACGCTCGACGAGGTGGACCAGGAGACCGAGAGCGTGAAGGTGACGATCGAGGGGTCATCGATCAACTACCCGAGCGTCGAGGAGGCGTTGCGGGAGCTCGGCGCCGTCATCCACTCCGTCGACCTGGTCTCGTCGGGCAAGCGG
>DASPZJ010000046.1:0-2470 GCA_035636315.1 Thermoplasmata archaeon | reverse complement strand
GCGTATCCGAGGGCGTCCGCAGCGATGTCGATACTGCCGCTCGGGACGGGCATCGAGTATTGGCCGGTGGCATTGGAGGTCACCGATGGAAGGTCGAGCACGCCGTCGACCCGCGCGGTGATTCTCGCCCCTGCGATCAGGCTGGACGTGGAGTCATCGCGCACGGTGCCGTTGATCCACGCGTTGACGGGGTTCGGATTCAGGGAGAGGTTGTACCAGAGCACGTCGCCGGGTCCGAGGTACACGGGATAGTAGTCGTACGCGTCGTACCCGATCACGTCGTCCGTTGCGACGTCGTAAGACGTCGGGACAAGGTCCATTTGGAAGTATCCGGATGCATTGAGCGCGCTCGCGTTCTGGTAGTTCGTGAAACTGCTGGCCCACGGCCGCGCGACGATTCGACCGACCGTCACGGCGGCGGAAGTGACGCCGTCCGTCACGTAGCCCTGAAGGCGCGCCGTGCGGCTTGCCGCGGCACGCAGCGTCATGTTCGCCCAGACGGTCTGCCCAGACCCGACGGCGATCGCGGTGGAATTGAGGAGGTATGCGGAACTCCAGGCGCTCATCGTGTATCGGTGGGGCGGGACCGCGATCTGAAAGTAGCCCGCGCCATCCGTGCTCGCCTCGAAGGACCACGGGAAGTCGGATGCCTCGATCCGCACGGAAGCCGCGACGATTGGCGACCCGGAGCTGACGTCCGTGATGAATCCACGAACCTGCCCGTCCGGACCGGATGCGGTCGAGAGGCCGGGCAACACCAGCGTGACGAGGAAGGCGGCGAGCAGGACGAGGCTGACGGAGACGGGCGCCCGAGCGGCGGGGTGGGCCATGCGAACACCCGCGGATCGGAACACCGCGGAACGCCGAGGTCGAGTCGCTTTCGTTTAAGGCCTTCGAGACCGTTATCGCGCGTGAGGCCAACGGGGGCCGGTCCGGCGTCTCAGATCCACGTCGTGCGGACGCCCTTCACCTGTGCGAAGTGAGGGTCGTTCGTGACTACGCGACCGCCCATGCGGAGGGCCGTGGCGGCGATCACGCAATCCGCCATGGGGAGATCGCGATGCGTGCACTTCAAGAGCCCGGCATGGCGCGCCAACTCTGGATCGAGTTGCACCACTTCCAAGCCGGCGTGTTCAAGGGCCCTGAGCTTGGCCAACGCCTCAGCACGGCCCGCCTCCTGACAGATTGCGTTCGCCACCTCTGCGATTACGATGGACGGAAGAACTCCCCGCCGTTCCTTGCGGAGCGCGGCCAGCTTTGTTCGAGTCCGGGAAAGAACTTCCTCGTCCTCCGCTCCGTAGTGGGTGAGCAGGAATTTCGAGTCCAAGATTTCCTTCAATCTTTGTCCTCCCGAGACTCTTCGAGCACCTTCAACAGACGCTCCAGTGTCGTCTTCTTCGAGAGGGAACCGCCCAGCTCCTCGAGATTGGGCACGGGCCGGATGAGCATCGAATCCCCCCGATCCTCGATGATGAGCCGACTGCCCTCCTTGATGCGGTGACGTCTCCGGAATTCGACGGGGATGGTCGTCTGGCCCCTGCGTGTGACTTTGATGACCTTTCGTGCACGCTCCATGTCCATGACGAGGAGCCTCCTACTAGATAAGTGTATTCCTACCAGGAGGGCGAATCCTACTCCTCTCGGAATCCTATTCCAGCGACACTGTTAGCAGATTGTCTCTTGCAAGTCGAGTCCCGTATTGCTACTTCTTCTCCCGCTGTTCTGGGGCTAGCGCATCCAGCGACGCCGCAGCCCGTCGACCCTATCGAAATCTGAGTCCTCCGAGATCAACTCGGACGAACTGCGAATCAGGGCGGTCGCGGCGTGGATCGCATCCCTCGGGTGCAGCCCGAGCTGTCGGCCGAGATCAAGGCTCTTCCAGAGTGTCTCCGCGTCCGCGGGCGCGACGGTCAGATGGGCCATCTGGAGGACGGCCTCCCCCGCTTGGATGGAGGCCTCAAGCCCGCGGCTCACCCGTACCTGATACACGACCTCGTCCACTGTGAGCACGGAGGTCAGCGCCGCTTCGTCTCCCTCCGAGACCCGGCGGATGAGATCTCTACACCAGATCGCTTCCTTGCCCCCGCCAAGGGCGGCGTAGATGAACACGTTCGAGTCAAGGTAGATCACGCGCGTCGCCTCCGCAGTTCCCGCTCGTACGCGGCGTGAGGCGGGAACCTGCGGTTTGTTCTGCCGGACTTCGCGATCCTGTCGAGCACGTCCGCGGTGTCCCTTCGCGTGGCCCGCATGACGATTTTCTCCTCGTCCACGGAAAAGGTGACCTCGGTACCCGGGCCGATCTTGAATGCGTCCCGGAGCACTTTCGGGATCACGACTTGACCCTTCGGTCCGACCCGCATGCGGATTTCAAGCATCGCTTGAGCGATTGTCCTACTTCAATTTAAACTTTGGTCATACCCTGAGTATAACTGACGGTAACTTCCCCTCCGGGTCTGCGAGCGGCTCGGTC
>DASPZJ010000045.1:0-2570 GCA_035636315.1 Thermoplasmata archaeon | reverse complement strand
GATGACGGTCGGGTGGATGTTCTGCTCGATGAGGTCTTCGGCCTTCTTGAGCAGCTCCCCCGCCAGGATGACGGCCGTCGTCGTGCCGTCGCCCGCTTCCTCGTCCTGGGTCTTCGCGACCTCGACGAGCATCTTCGCGGCAGGGTGCTCGATGTCGATCTCCTTGAGGATCGTCACGCCATCGTTCGTGATGACGACGTCCCCGAGGCTGTCGACGAGCATCTTGTCCATGCCCCGCGGCCCGAGCGTCGACCGCACGGCATCCGCGACCGCTTTCGCGGCGGCGATGTTGTTGAACTGCGCTCCCTTGCCGCGATCGCGGCGCGTCCCTTCCTTCAGGACCAGTATCTGCGTTCCTGCTGGCATCATGTAAATCTCTCCGAATACGGAATTCGGGATTCTGCCTATGTTGGTACTTCTATATAATCATAGCGATGACCGGCAGCTCGATAACACTCCGGCTTGGCTCCTCGGATCGCGGCCCCGGCTCGCCGGAAATCCGTCGGAACATTGATGGTGCCTCCTCGACCTTTCTCCTAGAGATTGAGCACAACGCGGTTGATGACGGCCGTCCAAATCGTCTCGGTCAACCTGTTCCTCGCAGGACTTCTTGCTGTCGCGGTTTATGTCCGGAATTGGATAATGCTCGCCATCTGGTTAGGGCTCCTTCTTGGCGGGTTCCTTGCACTGCTCTTGGGGTCGAAGTGGCGAAAGTTCGCTCCATTCTTGTTCATGGGTTGGGCCACCTTGTTCTTTGCTTCCGTCATCGTCGGCGGAAAAACGCTTTATACCGGATATCTCGGGATGGTGATCGCGTTTGCGAACTTCTGGACCTATGATCGCCATCGACCCCCGCCTGCCCCCGTTCGACCCGAAGACCCCGCTTTCAAGGATCCGGTTTTCACGGCCGCAGCGATCGGACTTGTCGTGTCCGGAATCACCGTCCTCCTGATCCTCGCGAACGTCATTCCGGCCGCGTGGCTGGGTCCGGTCTGTGGCGCCTGCGGGTTTGCCTTCGCCATTCTCGTCCTCGCCATGGCCCGTTGGGAAATTGCGCGCTGAGTCTTCGCGTCCCTGGGGGACTCGCAATCGCGCCTTCGCTCTCGGCCTGGCCATAATTCTATATGAGGAGAGGCGGTAGGTCGGCCGATGAAAGGGCTTCTCCTCGAGGCAGCAGAGGCGGTCCAGCACGCCGTCGAGGCGATGACGGGAAACCCAGCGGAGGTCCTCGGACGGGGTGCGGACGGCGGCCCGAGCGCCCGCATCGACCGGGTCGCAGAAGAAGCGGTCCTCCGCGTGCTCGACTACGAGGAGGCCTCCCTGAACGTCCTGAGCGAGGAGGCCGGTTTCATCGATCGCGGGGGCCAAGCGACCCTCGTCCTCGATCCGATCGACGGGACCCACAACGCGCTCCGCGGCGTCCCTGCCTATTCCGTGTCCCTCGCCATCGGCCACGAGCGCTTGTCCGACGTGCAGGAGGCGCTCGTCCGGGATCTCGTATCCGGGGCGACGTACTACGCGGCGAAGGGAGGCGGCGCCCTCCTGAACGGGAGCCCGATCCGTGTGCGCCCCTACGATCCGGCGGATGTCCTCGTCAGCGTGTACCTCGGAACGAACGCCGCCCCGGATGCGTCGCGGATCGCCGCGCGGGCACGTCGGGTGCGCGCCCTCGGAGCCGCGTCGCTCGACCTGTGCCTCGTCGCGCGGGGAGCCGCGGACTTGTACTACATGCATAGCGCGACCGTCGAGACGAAGCTCCGGGCGGTGGACATCGCCGGGGGCACGCTCATCGTGCGGGAGGCGGGCGGTCTCGTCCTCGATCTGCATGGCCGCGACCTCGATCTGGCCCTCAGCCCGACGGCCCGGACCGACCTCGTGGCGGTGGGCGACCGCCGCGCATGGGAGGCCACCCGATGAAGTTCGGCATCACCGCAAACCCGCACATCCCGAGCGCGCTCGAAGCCTCAAAGCAGGTCCTGGCGCGACTCGAGCCGACGCACGACGTCCTCTTGGAATCGGACCTCGCCCAAGCCCTGAACCGCAAGGGGATGCCGCTCGCACACATGCGCGTCGACGTGGTCCTGGCGATCGGCGGGGACGGCACGATCCTGCGGGCCCTCCAGCTTTCCGACACCAAGGTCCTAGGCATCAACTCGGGATCGCTCGGGTTCCTTGCCGAGGTGAATTCGAACGAGGCGGACGCCTACCTCGAGCGGGTCGCGCGAGGCGACTACAAGGTCGAGGAACGGATGCGCCTCAAGGTCACCGTCGATGGCGAACGGATGTTCGACTGCACGAACGAAGCGGTCGTCCACACGGCGCAGATCGCGAAGATCCGCCACTTCGAGGTCCGCCTCGACGACGAAATCGTGGAGCGGGTCCGAGCGGACGGGATGATCGTCGCGACGCCCACAGGCTCGACCTCCTATTCGATGTCGGCCGGCGGCCCGATCGTCGACCCTCGAGTCGACGCGATCATCGCGACGGCCATCGCGCCGTTCAAGCCCGCGTCCCGCCCGCACGTCTTCCCCGCGACGGCGGCGGTCCATGTGCGCCTCGTGAAGCCGAAG
>DASPZJ010000044.1:0-2152 GCA_035636315.1 Thermoplasmata archaeon | reverse complement strand
GATGACGGTCGGGTGGATGTTCTGCTCGATGAGGTCTTCGGCCTTCTTGAGCAGCTCCCCCGCCAGGATGACGGCCGTCGTCGTGCCGTCGCCCGCTTCCTCGTCCTGGGTCTTCGCGACCTCGACGAGCATCTTCGCGGCCGGATGCTCGATGTCGATCTCTTTGAGGATCGTCACGCCATCGTTCGTGATGACGACGTCCCCGAGGCTATCGACGAGCATCTTGTCCATGCCCCGCGGGCCGAGCGTCGACCGGACCGCGTCCGCAACCGCTTTCGCGGCGGCGATGTTGTTGAACTGCGCTCCCTTGCCGCGATCGCGGCGCGTCCCTTCCTTCAGGACCAGTATCTGCGTTCCTGCTGGCATCATGTAAATCTCTCCGAATACGGAATTCGGGAGTCTACCTATGTTGGGACTTCTATATAAGCATAGCGAGGGACGGGTCTGTCCCATCAACGTGGGGTGGACTTGGCGTCCCGTCGCGGCGGCGGATGGAAGTAAGCAACTCAAATAGTTTCGGCACTCGAAAACGGGGAAAGAAATTCATCGACCGCGTGCCTCGTCTCCAATTCAAGCCAACATCCGGATTTACGCGCCGACACCGCATAGAGAGCGCCGAGCCATGACGGTTCCGGCCCCTTCCGAGAAGTGGCCACCCTACGGCGAAGACCTTTCGGCGCTTTCCCTCCGAGTCCCATAATTCTATATGAGGACAGGCGGTAGCTCGGCCGGTGAAGGGACTTCTCTTCGAGGCAGCGGAGGCAGTCCAGCACGCCGTCGAGGCGATGACCGGAAACCCGGGGGACGTCCTGGGACGGGGGGCGGATGGCGGTCCGAGCGCCAGGATCGACCGGATCGCAGAGGAAGCGGTATTCCGCGTGCTCGACTACGAGGAGGCCTCCCTGAACGTCCTGAGCGAGGAAGCCGGCTTCATCGACCGCGGGGGCCAAGCGACCCTCGTCCTTGATCCAATCGACGGAACCCACAACGCACTCCGCGGCGTCCCCGCCTATTCCGTCTCCCTCGCCATCGGGCACGAGCGCCTGTCCGACGTCCAGGAGGCGCTCGTCCGGGATCTCGTGTCCGGGGCGACGTACTACGCCGCGAAAGGGGGCGGCGCTCTCCTGAACGGGATCCCGATCCGCGTGCACCCCTACGATCCGGCGGACGTCCTGTTCAGCGTGTACCTCGGCACGAACGCCGCCCCGGATGCGTCGCGGATCGCCGCGCGGGCGCGTCGGGTGCGCGCGCTTGGCGCCGCGTCGCTCGACCTTTGCCTCGTCGCGCGGGGGGCTGCGGACTTGTACTACATGCACAGCGCGCTCGTCGAGACGAAGCTCCGGGCGGTGGACATCGCCGGGGGCACGCTCATTGTGCGGGAGGCGGGCGGTCTCGTGCTCGATCTGGATGGCCGCGACCTCGATCTGCCCCTCACCCCGACGGCCCGGACCGACCTCGTGGCGGTGGGCGACCGCCGCGCATGGGAGACCATCCGATGAAGTTCGGCATCACCGCGAACCCGCACATCCCGAGCGCGCTCGAAGCGTCAAAGCAGATCCTCACACGGCTCGAGCCGACACACGACGTCGTGCTGGAATCGGATCTGGCTCGGGCGCTCGACCGGAAAGGACAGCCGCTCGCGCACATGCGGGCGGACGTCGTCCTGGCGATCGGCGGGGACGGCACGATCCTGCGGGCCCTCCAGCTTTCCGACACCAAGGTCCTCGGCATCAATTCGGGATCGCTCGGCTTCCTCGCGGAGGTGAATTCGAACGAGGCGGACGCCTACCTGGACCGAATCGCGCGAGGCGACTACAAAGTCGAGGAACGGATGCGCCTCAAGGTCACCGTCGATGGCGAACGGATGTTCGACTGCACGAACGAGGCGGTCGTCCACACCGCGCAGATTGCGAAGATCCGCCACTTTGAAATCCGCCTCGACGACGAGATTGTGGAACGAATTCGGGCGGACGGGATGATCGTCGCGACGCCCACAGGCTCGACCTCCTACTCGATGTCGGCCGGCGGCCCGATCGTCGACCCTCGAGTCGACGCGATCATCGCGACGGCCATCGCGCCGTTCAAGCCCGCGTCCCGCCCGCACGTCTTCCCCGCGACGGCGGCGGTCCATGTGCGCCTCGTGAAGCCGAAG
>DASPZJ010000043.1:0-18081 GCA_035636315.1 Thermoplasmata archaeon | reverse complement strand
TGGATGGTCCACGCGTACTACCAGTACGTCGTCCGGCGGGAGGACGCCTTCCCGCTCGACCGCGACGAGATCGTCCGCGCGCTCACCGATGAAGGCATCGGCTGCCGGCCGTCGTACCCCATGCCGCTGTACGGCCAGAAGGCGTTACGCGACCTGAGGATCCGAGCACGGTGCCCCGTCACGGAGGATCTCACGCCGCGGCTGTTCGAGCTGCCCGTCCATCCGGGCGTCGGGCCGGCGGACCTCGAGCGGATTCTCGCGGCGGTCGAGGGCCTCGCGCCACCGTCGTGAGCCGCCGACGCGAGCCTTGAGCGTAGTTGCGCAGGTTCAAATAACCGCGGGCCCGTCGAGCGGTCCGTGGCGACACGCTCGTTGCGTCAGGACCCCGCGTTTTGGATCGTCCTCGCGGCCGCGCTCCTGATCCTCACCCCGGCCGCCTTGCGGTTCGGCGTCTGGGGCGCGATCGTCGGGCCCCGCCCCGCTCTCGACGCGGGTTGGACGTTGCGAGGCGTCTTCGTCCTCGGCCTCGCGGCCCTCGCCCTCGTGTTCGTCGCGAAGGCCGTCTCGATGACGCCGGCGCCCGTCTCGACGGCCGGCATGCCACCGCACGGCGAGCCGCGGTCGATCCTCGACGCCCGATACGCGAAGGGTGAAATCACGCGCGACGAATACCTGCGGATGCGTGCGGACCTCGACGGCCCGCCGCACTAGGGTGGGCACATCGAGGCGAGAGAATTCGCGCGGATCCTGCATGAGGCCGTCGAGCAGGAGCGCGCATTACAATGGGACGAGGCCGCGTCCGCGTACGACAGTCTCGTCGCCCGCCTGCGGGCCGAGGGCGGCCGCGAAGCCGGCGCGATGCGGGCGATTGCGCTCCTCCGACGGGGCAACGCCCTCATGGAACTCCGCCGATGGGACGACGCCCGCGCAGCCCTCGACGAGGCGCTGCACGAGGCGAAAGGCAGCCGCGATCCCGACGTCGTGGCGCAGGCCCTCCTCGCCGCCGGGGTGTTCGCGGCGAACCGCGACGATCCCGCACGGGCGGAGGCGTTCCTCCTCGAGGCGCTCGATCGGTTCCATCGCGCGGACGATAAGGCGTCCGTCCAGGGTCGCGGGTGGGCGTTCCTGAACCTCGCGACCGTGTACGGGAGGACGGGCCGGCTCGACCTCGCGTTCGTCACGTTCACGAAGGCGCAGGACGTCCTCGGCGCGGCCGGCGACTGGGGCGGCGTCGCAGCCGCGTGGGAGGCACAAGCCCAGCTCCGGCGGGCGATCCACGACGAGGACCGGTGGCGGGAGGACCTCGCCGAGGCCGTCGTCTTCTACGACCGCGAGGGCATGAAAGCGAAGGCGGACCGCCTCCGCGCGATGCTCGGCAACAAGGTCGTCTGAGGCCTCCGCGCGGGAACGCCGTAAGAGCGTTCATGTGGGACGGATGCGCTCCCTACCGCGATCCGCATGTCGCTCGCGATCGACATCGAACAGCTCTGGAAATCGTACGACGGGCAGGCCGCCCTCCAAGGCCTCTCACTTCAGGCGTATGAGGGAGAGATCGTCGGCCTGATCGGCCCGAACGGCGCCGGCAAGACGACTACGCTGAAGATCCTCGTCGGGTTGTTGCGACCCGACTACGGCGTCGTGCGCGTCAACGGCCACGACGTCCTCGCCGACCCCGTCGCCTACAAGGCGGACATCGGCTACATGCCCGAGGCGCCCACGCTGCCCGAATACCTGACGCCGGCGGAGTTCCTCGGATACGTCGGCCGGATTCGCGATTTGCCGAAAGAGCGGATCGCCGCCCGGACGTCGGAACTGCTCGCGTTCCTGGACCTCGCCCCGAAAGCGGACGAGACAATTGCCTCGTTGTCGAAGGGCATGAAGGCGAAGATCGCCTTCGCCGCGGCGATCCTCCACGAGCCGCGCACCCTCATCCTCGACGAGCCGCTGATCGGCATCGACCCGGCAGGCCAGCGCCGCCTGAAGGATCGCCTCACCTCAATGGCCCGGGCCGGCGGCACGGTCCTGGTGTCGACGCACCAGCTCGACACCGCCGAGCGGCTGTGCAAGCGGGTGGCGATCGTCCATCACGGCCGGAACGTCGCGACGGGCGACCTCGCGGCGCTCCGCGCGCAAGCCCACATCGACGAGGCGGAGAGCCTCGAGGAGATCTTCCTCCGCCTGACGGAAGAAGCCCAGATGCCGCCGGTCGAGGCGCCGCGGCGCCGCTCCTGGTTCCGGAGGTCGTGAAGCGTGGGACGGACGCTCGCCCTATTCACGTACAAGGTGCGGTTCTTCTTCGGACCCTCCCTCCGAGGTCGGTTCGGCCCGTTCGCATACGCCGCCCTGATCCTGATTTTCATCCCCTCCAGCGTCGCGATCGGGATCACGATGGGCGCCACGTTGCGCTCGATGGACACGGCGCAGTCCGTCGGCCTCCTTTCCACGCCGCTCGCGGGTCTGCTGTCGCTCGGGCTCCTGTACTCCCTCGGACGCGGCGTCACGGCCCATGCTTCCGAGTTCGATTTCTTCATGACGGCGAGGGTTCGGCCGCGCGAGTACCTCGCCGCCGATCTCTTGTTCCAGTTCGTCTCCCTCATCGCCGCGGGCGGCCTCGCCGCCGGCGTCGCGGCCCTCGCGATGGTCCTGTCCGTGGGCCGTCCGGTCATCGCGGCCGTCCCGCTGTTCGCCGTCCTCGTGACGTACACGTTCTTCGTCCTGATGACGTCGCAGGTGCTCGTCGTCCTGCGCGTGCGGTATCCGAGGGCCCCGATCCGCGCCGCGACGGTCGTCCTCCTGATCCTCTCGCTCCTCCCCGCGATCGGGTTCGCGCGACCCGGCTTCCCGCTCGCCTTCGAAGGCCTCCCGATCCCGCCGACCGCGTTCGCTTCGCTCGGCGTCTCGATCCTGCGGGCGGAGGCCGTGAGCGTGCCCGCCCTGGCGACGGCGATCGCGTACGCCGTCGGCATCGGCCTGGGCTGGGCCATCCTCTCGAACACGTACATCTTCCACGGCATCCGCCCGACGTTGTCCGCGGGGTTCGGACAGGTCGACCTCGGCTCCCGGATGGAGATGCAGCGCCGGATGACGGCGGGGCTGGGTCGCGTCACCACGCGGGTGCGCCTCCGGACGGATCGCGGCGGCGACACCGGGCTCATGGCGCGCCTCCATCTCATCCGCATCTGGCGGGACGGGAGCGTCCTGTTCGTCGTCCTGTTCGCCCTCATCGCGATCCTGCCCGCCGGCCTGAGCGGCGCGGGGCCGTCCGGCACGGCCGCGATCACCGTCACGCAGACGCTCACGTTCCTGCTCGGGATCCTCGCGATGAACTGGGCATTCTATGAGCGGGACAACCTGTGGATCGTGCTGACGTCGGCGAAAGGGTCCGGTGCGTACTTCCGCGGCCTCATGATCGGCCTCGCGGCGATCGGCATGGGCACCACGGCGGCGTTCCTCGCGATCCTCGCCGTCACGCGCGCGGTCGCATTGCCGATCGAGATGCTCGCCTTGCCCGTCGTCTCGCCGGTCGCCGCGGCGTTCGTCGCGACGGCGCTCCTGACGCGCGTCAAGCTGAAGCCGTCCGCGTTCTCGTTCGCGGCCCTGGGGATCTTCTTCCTCGTGTCGATCGGAGGGTTCCTCGGGGGCCTCACGGCGCAGGCGGCCGTCACCGCTGTGGGGGCCGCCCTCGGAGTCGCGGCCTTCGCTCAGGCTGCCGTCCTCGGCGCATTCCTCGCCGGGTTCATCGGCTTCGGCCTGTGGGCCGTCACCCGCCTCGCCGCGTCGTTCCGCCTCTGAGCCCGGAATCCGTCAAAACCTTCATCTACGGCCGCTCCCTCCGACGGCCGACCGGAGAGGGACCGTGGTCGCTGAGGTCGTGACGCAGCCCGCCGCTAGCGAAGGGACCGTCTCCCCGACCCGAGCCGAGGATCGGATCCTGATCGCCCGGAAACTCGTGAAGACGTACGACAGCGGCGAGGTCGAGGTCCATGCGTTGCGGGGGCTGAACCTCGACATCCGGCGGGGCGAGATGGTGGCGGTCATGGGGCCCTCCGGGTGCGGCAAGACGACGCTCCTGAATTGCCTGTCCGGGATCGACGACTTCACGTCCGGCGAGGTCTGGATCGCCGGGAAGCCGCTCTCGCGGATGGGGGACAACGAGAAGACGGACTTCCGAGCGATGCGGATGGGGTTCATCTTCCAGAACTACAACCTCCTCCCCGTCCTGCGGGCCGTCGAGAACGTCGAGCTGCCGCTCCTCGTGCGCGGCGACGACCCGAAAGGCGCGCGTCGGAAGGCGCTGGCCGCGCTCGCGGCGGTCGGCCTGGAGAAGGAGGCGCCGAAGAAGCCCGCGGAGCTCAGCGGCGGGCAGCAGCAGCGCGTCGCGATCGCCCGCGCGCTCGTGAACGAGCCGGACATCGTCTTCGCCGACGAGCCGACGGGCAACCTCGACTCGGAGACGACGGCGGAGGTCATCGAGCTCATGCGACGGCTGCACCGGGAGAAAGGCCTCACGTTCGTCATCGTGACCCATGACAGCGCCGTCGGCAACCTCACGCAGCGGGTGATCCTGATGCGGAACGGGCTGATCCTGAAATCGTTCCAACCGACGCCCTCGTGAGGTGAAGCGGTGGACACGGCGACGACGCTCCTCCTGGTCGTCGGGCTCGTGGCACTGGCCGTCCTCGGATGGGCCGGCCGCAAGCGCTTCCCGCTCCGCATCGGCGCGGGCAACTTCTTCCGGCGCAAGACGCAGGTCGCCATCGTCGTGGCGGGGCTGCTCATCGGGACCGCAATCATCAGCTCGTCGTTCATCATCCAGAGCACGTTCGACTACACGGTCCGAGCAGCCGTCTTCCGCGCCCTCGACGCGGTCGATGAGGTCGTATTCGTCGCATCGCCGGGCGGGACGCGGACGGCCTTCTCCGCGCAGGTGTGGGACGATCTCCGGTTGAATCGGTCGGGCATGCCCGACGTCGGGGCCCTCGCCCCGCGGTACCAGCTGAACGGCGCGGTCATCGATGCATCGACGCGCCTCTTCGAACCCACCACGACGGTGATCGGATTCGACTGGGCGCACGACCTCGGTGCCTTCGTGCGGGACGGATTGACCTGGAACGGGTCCGGACTCCAGACCTCGGAGGCGATCATAAACCACCGGCTAGCGACCGCCGTCGAGGCGAGGGTCGGAGATGACCTCAACGTGAGCGTCGGCGGGCCCCAAGGCCTCGTGCAATTCAACGTCACCGTGCAATCCATCGTCCAGGATGCGGGGCGCGGCGCGTGGAACGACGGCGAGAACCTATTCCTGCCTTTGGACGCGCTCCAAGCAACGCTCGGCCAGGCCGGCAAAATCAACACGATCACCGTGGCCAACGTCGGCGGCGTCACGCAAGGATATCTCCGGTCGGACGACGTCGTACGAGAGATGACGCCGTACCTTCCGACGACGCCGACCTTCACGATCGCGAAGGCGAAGGCGGACTCGATCGAGGGCGCGAGTCGGAACATCGACCAGCTCAGCCAGGTGTTCGTCCTCCTCGGATTCTTCACAGTCATCGCGGGCGTCCTCCTGATCATCAACATCTTCGTCATGCTCGCGGAGGAGCGGAAAGGGGAGATGGGCGTGGCTCGGGCGCTCGGCATGCGCCGCAAGAACCTCGTCCAGAGCTTCGTGTCCGAGGGCCTTCTATACGCCCTCCTTTCGTCCCTCGTAGGGACGTTCGCGGGACTGCTCGTCGCCGGCGTGATCCTGTGGGGCTTCTCCCAGGTGTTCGGCGCCTCGGCGTTCGGCGGGACAGGGTTCATCCTCACCTGGACGGACTCCGACCTCATCGACGGGTTCGCGATCGGCTTCCTGATCACGATGGCGACGATCGGGGCCGCCTCGTGGCGCGTGTCAAAGCTGAACATCGTGCGCGCGATCCGCGACATCCCGGAACCGGTCCAGCGACGTTCGACGGGCCGGCAGGTGGCCGTCGGTGCGGCCGTCGCGGTCCTCGGCGCCGTCGGGCTCGGCGTGGCCCTCGTGCGACAGAGCCTCCTGCTCCAAGATGTCGGGCCGGTCGGACTCGCGTTCGGCCTCGCGGTCCTCACGATGCGGGTCCTCCCGCCGAGGGCCGTGTTCACCGCGGCCGGGGCCTTCATCGTCGGATGGGTGCTGAGCCCCCGGAAGTTCTTCAGCATCGCGAACGCGGACATCACGCTGTTCATTGTCGCGGGCCTCCTGCTCGTGTTCGGCGGCCTCCTCATCGTCATGTTCAACAGCGACTCCGTCCTCGCCCTCGCGACGCGAATCGTGCGCCGCCGCACGTGGCGGCCCGTCGTCCGCACGGCGATCGCGTACCCGATGAACAAGAAGTTCCGCACGGGGGCGACGCTCGCGAGCATCGCCCTCGTGATGTTCACAATCGCGACGATGTCGGGGATCCAGGCCGAGGTCAGCTCCTCGATCGCCACGACGAGCGTCCGGGAGAGCGGCGGATTCGACCTGCTGGGTTCCTCCGGCATCCCGGTCTCGAACTGGAGCGCGGCATTCGACGGGTACAACGCGACGACGGGATCGACGAACATTACGCTCGCCCTCCCGCTGACCCAGGCGCGCGCCCAGGTCGTCCGGGATCCGAGCTTCACGGGCCCCGTCTTCAACACGACGTTCGTCGGCGTCCCCAGCGAATGGACGCCCCTGTGTCCCCTCGGACAGGCCGCGACGGACGCCCGGCCTTGCTTCGCCTTGCAGGCCCTCGCTCCGGCCTACCCGAACGCGGATGCGGCTTGGGCGGCGGTCCGCAACGATTCCACGCTCGCGATCATCGATGGCTCCGTGATCCCCAACAACTTCGGCCCCAATTTCGGGGTCCTGTCCGCGTCCGTTGGCGACACGTTCTACTACGGCAACCGGTCGGCGCCCCGCAGCGTCCGGATCATCGGGATCCTTTACGAGCAGTTCGTCCAAGGGTTCTGGGTATCCGGAGACTTCCTCAAGCAGACGTTCGCGATCGCCGGTGCGAGCACGTTCTACTTCAAGGTCCGGCCCGGCGTCGACGTGACGAAGGCGGGACACGACCTCGAGCGGCACTTCATCTCGTACCAACTCATCACGCTGAACATCCAGGAGTTCATTAATCAGATCCAGGAGGCGACCACGGGGGTGTTCAACCTCTTGGAGGCGTACCTGGCCCTCGGCCTGATCGTCGGGATCGCGGGCCTCGGCGTGATCACGATGCGCAACGTCGTGGAGCGACGGCAGGAGACGGGCGCGCTTCGTGCCATCGGGTTCCGCAAGTCCATGGTGCTGAAGTCGTTCTTATTCGAACTCTCGTTCATCGCGTTGACGGGCATCGCGCTCGGGGTCGCGTTGGGCGTTGCCCTCTCGTATGACCTGTACCTCCGCTTCTTCGCCGAACAGGCCGCGTTCGTGATCCCGTGGGAACGGCTGCTCCTCCTGGGCGGGATCGCGTTCCTCGGGTCCGTCCTGGCGACGGCGAGTCCGGCGATCCGCGCCGCCCGCATGCCGCCGGCGGAGGCGCTCCGCTCGTTCGAATGATGCTACGGCCGGCGGGTGCGGCGGATCAGTACACGGCGGCTTTCTCGCGCCGTTCCAGCGCCTGGAGGCGGTACTGTTCCGGGTTGCGATCGAACTTCAGCTGGCATTCCTCGGAGCAGAAATAGTACGGCGTGCCGCGGTACCAGATCATCCAGTACGCGTTGTGCGCGTTGATCGGCTTCCCGCAGACCGGATCGAGCGCCACGGATGCCCCGCTCCGAGGGAGCCGAAGGCGCCCGTCGATATGAACGCTTCGAACCGCCATCTCCCGGGCTAGAAGACTTTGCCGGTCACGTAGACGGCAGGGCGTTCGGTGGAGATATCGATCTTGCCCTTCATGGCCCGGGCCCGGGTCACGTAAAGCTGGCTCACGAGGCGGAACGCCTGCTCGACGTTCTCCCCGGTCTTCGCGCTCGTCACGAGCCAATGGCATCCGATCGGCTCGCACACGTCGGCCGCGGCGGCCTCGACGCGCGCCAACGCGGCCACGTCCGACTTGTTGATCAAGACCACGGTCGGGACCTCGCCGCAGACGCTGCGCACCGCATCGTACCATTCCGTGAGCAGGTACACGGTCTCGAACCGCGTCCCGTCGGCCACGAGGAGCAAGGCTCCCAGGTTGTTGAAGAACGCCTCCTTCAGCAGCTCGCGGAAGCCCGGGTCTCCCATGATGTCCCAGACCGTCGCCCCGACCGTCATCGCGACGCCCGGGTGATCCGGATCCTCGATCTCGATGTGCTTCGACGACACCTTCGTGCCGAGCGTGTGAATGTACTCACCCTCGAACGTGTTCGAGAGGAACCTCCGGACGAGGGAGGTCTTCCCGACGCCGGGGTCGCCCGCGAGACAGACTTTGAACGTAACATCCGGGCGCGCCGGGCGCTCGGAGGCACCGGGCCGCATTGCACGCAGCGGTCCGTCGGTCGGGCCTATACGCTTTCGGACCGATTATCACGCATGCGAATTGGGCGACCGGCGCATCGTCCTCACCAGGCTGTCGAGGAAAGTCCGCAGGCGCGTCTCGACGTCGGCCACGCTCTCCCGGAACCCGTCCCACCGCGAGAGGGTGGATCCGTGCGCCTCCCGGAGGGTGGCCAGGAAGCCGGTCATCGAGTCCGGAAGGCTGCGGGGCCGCTCGCCCGTCGAGACGATGGCGAGGTACAGGAACGCGTCTTTCGCGATCGACACGTGTCGGTCGTCGACCTGCAGGCTCCGCAGTTCCCCGGGTCGACCGGATCCGGGTGTGAAGGAATCCTTCACGAACCTCGCAACGACCGTGAGCATCCCGGAGGTCGCGAGCTCGTCGCGCATCGCGCCCTCCCCGTGACCCGCGTGGGCGACGAGGCGACCGTCCTCGAGGATCAGGAAGGCATCGGTCGGGCGGAACGGAACGCGCAACGCGCGTCGGGCCACGAGCCAGATGGGGATGGCGAGGAGGGAGAGCAACGGGACCCAAACCGGCACGCCGAAAAACCCGGCCACGACCGCGGACGTCGTGAAGGAGAGGGCCATCGATGCGACGAGGGGGCTCTCCGTGGTGTTGGTCGTCGTGAGCGCGAGCCGCAACCGGATCGTCCCGATCGGCGCGGACGAAAGATCGGCGCCTGACGCCACCGTGATCCAGGACGAGCCGCCGTCTACGCTGTACGCGAGGGCCACGTCGGTGTTGGCGGGCCGGCTCGCGTTCATCGAGAGGACGCCCCAGGCCACGACGCCGGCCGGCGCGAAGGACTCGGTCGTCACGGATCCCGCGGCCGCGAGGCGCACGAATCCCACCCCGACGTCCAGGAGGCTCGGGGACTGGGTGTTCGGGGTGAAGAGCCATGCACGGTACTCGAGGTACCTCGACGCTGGCGAGACGACGGGCTGGCCGGACGTCGGGTAGGCGGCCGACCATGGACTCCAGGTGCCGTCCGGGACGGGCGAGTTCCCCGTGCGCGTTCGAACCTCGATTGAGGTTCCGAGCGGGACCGTCGCGTTCCACGCGATCGTCCCCCAGAAGCCTTGGCCCCCCGCGTCGAGGCTGCGGGACTCGAGCACGCCGACGGAACTGGGCGTCGTGAAGGTGACCGTCAGGCGGGGCCGCGACGTCACGTTCGTCGAATCACTGGAGTTGAAGAACTTCAGGCCGAGCGGGTTCCTCGCTTCGTCGTCGACCTGGCGGAGCAGCAGTCCTTGATTCGGGTTCGCACCGGACCACCAGGCCTCCACGGCCGTCGTCACGTTCCACGCGTACCAGCCCGGCACGTCGGTCACGCCGGAGAGAGCGTCCGCCACAGCGGGGTCGAAGTCCCCACCTCCCGTGGCGTTGATGGTCGAGTTCCACTCGGTCACGCCATCTTCCAGGTCCCACGACGAGCCAAACTCTGTCCAAGGGCTCGTGATCCGATACGCGCCGATCGTCATGGAGTCGTTCGTCGCCGCGGCGTTCATGTAAAGGCGGAGTGTCGCTGATCGGACGGTGGCGTTCGAGGGCAGCGACGTGAGCGGGAACTCGACGATCGCGCGGGTCCAGACGTTCGCGCCCCAGAACCCGACCCACAGATCCGGATCGCCGCCGTAGTTGCTGTCCGCTTGAGCGGCCAGCAGGGTGTTGTCGGCCACGGCCGATGGCGAGTTCGACATGTCGATGGTCTGCAAGGGCCCCTGCATCGAGGTGTCTGCGATCCGGACGGTCCCCGGCTGACTACCGAGGTCGAGGTTCACGCGCGTGGGCGCCTGGCCGAAGTCCGCGGCGTTCGTGTCGACCAGGGAGCCCGAGAGCCAACCGAGGGAGGCCCCGCCCGGACCGAGGGTCGCGTATGAAAGGGTGTAGTTCGCCGGATTCGAGAACGTCCATTGCGCGAGCCCGTTGCCCGGTCCGGGGTGCGTGACCGCGGGATCCGCCCGGACGCCGGGCGCGATGGCGAGGAGGAAGACCGCGACGAGGACCAAGCCCGTTCGCATCATCCATCAGTTCGAGGGGCACGACGTAAAGGTTCCCGAGTCATTATCAGATGCGTCCGGAGTCGCCCGAGCGCCACGCGTTTATATCCCGACGCCTCATTCGCAGCGCCGTGGCGATGCGCGTCGGCGTGATCGGCGTCGGGGCGATGGGCCAGAACCACGCGCGCGTGTACGCCGAGATCGCAGACGTCGTCGGAATCGCGGACCCCGACGTCAAGGCGGGCGGGGCGGTCTCGAACCGGTTCAACGTGAGCTACTTCACGGATCACCGATCCCTCCTCAAGGAGGACCTCGACGCCGTGAGCGTGTGCGTCCCGACGCACCTGCATGCGGCGGTCGCCCGCGACGTCATCGCGTCGGGCACCGCCCTCCTCGTCGAGAAGCCGATGGCGGGCAACGTGCCGGAGGCGCAGGGGATCGTCGACGCGGCCCGGGACGCCCGCGTCGTGCTGGCGGTCGGACACATCGAGCGGCACAACCCCGCCATCGCGGCGATCAAGAAGGCGCTGGATGCGGGGCAGTACGGCGACCTCGTGACCGCGTCCGCCCGGCGCGTCAGCTCGTTCCCCGGCCGGGTGCGGGACGTCGGCGTCGTGATGGACCTCGGGGTGCACGACATCGACATCATGCGGTACCTCGTCGGCGGCCCGATCGAGAGCGTGTTCGCCCTCGGCGGACGGAAGATGCACGAGAAGTTCGAGGACCATGCGAACATCCTGCTCAAGTTCGCGAACGGAGTCAACGGCTTCGTCGAGGTGAACTGGCTCACGCCGATGAAGGTCCGCAGGCTCAGCCTGACGTGCCTGCAGAACTTCGTCGAGGTCGACTACACGGAGCAGTCCATCACGGTGAGCGCAAGCACCCTCGGGCCCCTCGATCCGTTCAACCTGTATCAGCTCCCGCTCGAACACCACTCCCAGCAGATCCACGTGCGGAAAGAGGAGCCGCTCAAGAGGGAATTGGAGGACTTCCTGGCGGCGGTGCGGGACAAGCGCGCCCCGCTCGTCACGGGCGAGGACGCCCTGGAGACGCTGCGCGTCGCGGAGGGGGCGACGGAGAGCCATCGCAAGGGGCAGGTCGTCAGGCTCCTCTGATGCGGTCGGGCGAGCGAGAATCAGAACTGACCTTTGCCGATCGCCCGGTAGACGAACCCGGCCTTCACGACCTCCGGGCCGTCGAACACGTTGCGTCCGTCGACGATGACGCGCCGCCGCATCCCGCGCCGCAACGACGCGAGAGACAGCTTGCGGTACGCGTCATGCGCCGTGACGATCGCGACGCAATCGGCCCCCTTGACCGCGGCTCCCAGGTCGCGCACGATCGTGTATCCGCGTTCCGATCGTGCGAACGGATCGTGGATCACCGCATCCGCGCCGCGACGTCGGAGCTCCTGCACCATCTCCTTGGCCGGCGTGTTCCGGGCGTCCTCCGTGTTCTCGCGGTATGCGAAGCCGAGCACGGCCACGCGGGCGCCCTTCAGCTTGCGGCCGGACGCCGCGAGCGCTTCTTCGACGAGCCGCGCCATCCGGAGCGGCATGAAGTCGTTGACCGCGCGGGCGGTCGGGATGAGCTCGGGCTTCGTCTGCACCGCCGGCCCGACGAGGAGCCATGGGTCCTTCGGGATGCAGTGGCCCCCGACGCCGGCGCCGGGCACGAGCATCATGCGGAACGGGCATGTGTTCACGAGCTCCCGCACCTCGTACGCGTTCACGCCGAGTTCCTCGGAGATCAGTGCGACCTCGTTCGCGAAGGCGATCTGCACGTCCCAGTACGCGTTCTCCGCCGTCTTGACGACCTCTGCGGTCGTCCAGTCCGTCGGATGGATCTCCGCTTTCACGAAGCGACGGTAGAAGGCGAGGCCCTTGCGCAGGCCAACCGGTTCGCTCGCGCCAAGGATGCGATGGAGGGTCGTCAGGTTCATCAGGAGCCTCCCCGCCGTGAGGCGCTCGGGGCAGTGGACGAGGTGGAAGTCACGGCCCGCCTTGCGTCGCGATGCGCGCTCAAGCGCCGGCCGGACGACCTTCGCCATCGTGCCCGGGGCGAGCGTCGATTCGATCGTCACGAGGGCGCCTTCCTTCATGAGCGGACCGATCGTCGCGAGCGCCATTCGGAGCGCCTTGTATTCCGGATCGTGGGTCGTGGGCTCGATCGGCGTCTCGACGCACACCGCGACGACGTCCGCATCGGCCGCGTCCGCGGGGTCGAGGGACGCGCGCAGACGTCCCTTCGCGACTTGGGCTTTCAGGAGGTCCGCGAGGCCCGGCTCGCGTCCGCGGAGGGGACTTCGGCCCGCGTTCACCGCCTCGACTTTCTCCGGGTCGATGTCGATCCCGACGACGGACGCGCGGGTCGCGGCGACCGCCGCGGCGAGCGGCACGCCGACGTAGCCGAGGCCCACCACGGCGACCTTCACATCCGCGCGCATGCGGCCCTGCCGGATAAAAGTTTCAGGGCTGTGCCAAAACACGAGAACGATTATATGTCGTCGCCCCGCTCCCACGGTCCGTGAAGATCGCGAGCGTCGTCGGCGCGCGACCGCAGTTCATCAAGGCCGCGCCCGTGAGCCGCGAAGTGCGGCAGCACAATGAGGAGATCCTCGTCCACACGGGCCAGCACTACGACGACAACATGTCCGACGTGTTCTTCGAGGTCCTCGACCTCCCGAGGCCGGACTACAACCTCGGAATCGGAGGCGGGAGCGCCGCCTGGCAGACGGCCGAGATGATCCGCGCGCTCGAGGGCGTGCTGGAGAAGGAGCGGCCGCAGTTCGTCCTCGTGTACGGCGACACGAACTCGACCCTTGCCGGAGCGATCGTCGCGTCGAAGACGGGCGTGCCCCTCGGACACGTCGAGGCGGGCCTCCGTTCCTACAACCGCGCAATGCCCGAGGAGATCAACCGGATCGTCGCGGACCAGCTGTCGACGCTCCTGTTCTGCCCGACGCAGACGGCGGTCGACAACCTCGCCCGCGAGGGGATCGAGCGGGGCGTGCACATGGTCGGGGACGTCATGTACGACATCGCCCTGCAGAGCGCCCAGGCCGCGCGGTCGCGCGATGTCTCGGCCCGGTTCGGCGTGACGCCGGGCGAGTACCTCCTGGCGACGGTGCACCGGCCGGGCAACGTGGACGACCGCGCGGTGCTCGAGGGCATCGTCCGCGCGTTCGGCCGCTCGCGTCGGCCGATCGTGTTCCCGGTCCATCCGAGGACGCGGAAGAACCTGGAGGCGTTCGGCCTCTGGGACACGCTCCGCGCCAGCGTCAAGGCCATCGAGCCGGTCGACTACCTCGACTTCATCGCGCTGCTGATGGGGGCGTCGAAGGTCCTCACGGATTCCGGCGGCGTCCAGAAGGAGGCGTACTTCTTCGGCGTCCCCTGCGTCACGCTCCGCGACGAGACGGAGTGGATCGAGACGGTGGAGGACGGCTGGAACGCGCTCGTCGGGACGGAGCCGGAGGACATCCTCGACGCGATCGAGAAGTTCAACCCCGCCGGGACGAAGTCCAAGTCGTTCGGGGACGGCCACGCCGCGGAGAAGATCGCGCGGATCCTCGACAAGTTCGTGTGACGCCCGCATCCGTTAAGCCGGGCACCGCCATCGCGATCGCCGTGGAGGCAGCCTCTCTCGTCGCGATCGGGGTCATCGTCTTCGCGACCGCGTACGCCTTCGCGCGGCGGGCGTTGGTCTCCCTCGTCTACGGCGTCGCGATCCTCGCCGTGTACGCGCTCGAGGTCGCGTCGGCGGGCGGGCCGTTCGTCCTCGCCTCGCCCGTGCTCGGGGACCTCGGGTTGCGGTTCGGTCCCGGCGTCCGGCCCGCGCCATGGACCTGGATCACGTTCGAGTTCGTGCACGGGTCGGAGACGCATGTCCTCCTGAACCTCCTCGGGCTCATCCTGATCTCGCCGGGGTTCGAGGAGCGGATCGGCGGCGTGCGCTGGGCCGTCCTCTTCTTCGCCGGCGGGGCCTTCGGAGCCGTGGTGTTCCTCGCGGTGCATGCGGGCGCGTCGACCGTCCTCGTCGGGGCGTCTGCGGGCATCCTGGCGGCGTTCGGCGCGTACGGCCGGCTGTTCCCGCGGGAGCGGGTCACGCTCTTCCTCCCGATCCCCGGGGTGCCGTCGCTGCCGATCGCGCAGGTCGTGCTCGGCTACCTCATCCTGGAGATGGCCTTGAGCCTGTTCGGCGCGCGGGGCATCGCATGGGAGGCCCACGTCGGCGGCATCGCGTTCGGCTTCGGGGCCGCTCCCGCGGTGATGCGCCTGCCGAGCCCCGGCCGGCGCGCGGCGCGGCTCCGTCCGATTGAGGGGCTGCGGGACCTCGCGACGACGCCGGAACTGCAACGGATCCTAGAGGAAGCAGAGCGGGCGGACCTGCCGGAGACTCGGGATGCGTGGATCGAGAAGTTCGTCGCGGGCGCGCGGTGTCCCCGGTGCGGCGGGCCGTTGCGGCGGCGATTCGGCCGGATCGCCAGTCCGTGCGGCTGGCGCCGGACGATCTGAGGCCACGAGGGCCCCGGGGGACCGGCCGAACTGGGCTAACATGTTAACCCACCGGATCCACGCGCTCCCAATCCGCGGCACCAGACATCGCTGCCGGTCGTCTCGGTACTTTCGCTCCCCTCCTGGAAAGGCTATTATATAGCCGCGATATATTGAAACATGGGTACGCTCATGATTGAACGCCACGACGGAGAGAGCGTGTTGTTATCCTACGACGCGACCGGTGCATCGCGAGCCTCGGCCGTCATCGTCTGCCGCATCATCTTCGGCCGGCGCCGCGAGGATGCGAACGGGGTCGTGCGCGAGGAGAAGGGGTTCATCCACCGCCCCGACGTCGTATGGATCGGCCAGAGCGTGTTCATCCTCCCGTCGCGGGATGGGGAAGAACTCGCCACGAAACTCGGGCGCCTCGGGGTGAGGGTGGCGATGGCCCCCGTGATGATCACACGGCCGGCCCTGGAACGATTCCGCAGGCCCGCGAGGGCCTTGGGCTAACATGTTAACCTGCGGCAGGCGGGCGGAGTGGCCTCGCGCCGCCCCGGACCGCAAACCCTTTCTCCAACGCGGTGTTCGACATGGTGATGGCAGCCCCGAGCGCCCTCGTCCTGACGTGCGGACAGTGCGGCAGCGAGGCCCCGCATCGCGTCCTGCGCGGCAAGATCGGCGGGGGCGACGAGATCGTGTTCGAGGGCGTCGTCAAGTGTTCCGCGTGCGGCTTCGTGTCGTCCGTCGTGACGCGGGAGCCGAAGCCGATTGACGTGCCGCTGGTGGTGTCGTGGCTCGACAAATCCGAAAAGACATCGCTCGAGTTCTCCCCTGACGAGGACGTCCATGTCGGCGAAGCGCTCGACCTCAGCGATTCGCGCATCTCGATCACCGCGATCGAGGCGGGAGGCCGGCGCGTCGATGGCGCAAAGGCGCGGGAGGTCGCGACGCTCTGGGCGAAGCGGATCGACCAGGTTCGCGTGAAGTTCAGCGTGAACAAGGGAAACCGAACCGTGCCACACGAGGTCCTCGCGGCCCCCGACGAGGAGTTCGAGGTCGGAGAGATCGTGGATCTTGGGAAGGACCGCGCCGTGGTGCACCACATCCGCACCCGCATCCGGACGATCCGCGACGGCCGGGTCCGCGCGGACGAGATCGTGCGGATGTACGGACGCGTCGTGCGCGAGCGGACGAGCCGATAGCCATCGGCCCGTCGCAACAAATATGCCGTCACCGATCATTGCGACCGAACGAAGCAGTTGGAGTGCCGATGGCCGCGCCGGAATTGGTGGTCGGGATTCTGCCCTCGGCCCGGATGAGAACGACGGATTACGACCTGATCGTGACCGATCGACGCCTCGTCGGGGCGGAGATCGGAACCCCCGGAATGGCACCCGCGGCGGGTTTCGTTCTGGGCGGGGTCGTCGGCTACTCGATCGGCCGCGGTCTGTCCCGTGGCCAAGCCGCCCAGCGCGCCCGATACGCCGGCCTTTCGATCGACCAGATCATTGGGTCGGACCGACAGAACTTTCACATCCCGATCGCATGGATCGAACGGGGGGAATTCACTGGAGGAATCAACATGTTGGTTACGCCTCGCTTGACCCTGTGGGTCTCCGGCCAAGGACTGACGTTCAAGTTCATGAACCACTACTGGGCGAAGGACAAGGCCGAGGTCCAGTACATTGCCGATGTCCTCGCGAAAATTCTGCCCGGTCGGATCACGTTCAAGGGGGTCGGTGGCCACAAACCGTTATAGTCCGGAGGCGTTTCGTCGCAACGGATGATCATTCTCCTCGGCGTCGGCCACGTCTTCGACATCGGCCCCGCGATCCGCGCGGAAATCCTTGCGCGCCGACCGCGCGTAGTCGCCCTCGAGCTGGATCCGGCCCGATACCACGCGCTGATGAGCCGCGAGCCCCGGGCCCGGGGCCTCTCGCCGCTCGCCCTGCTCGCGCAGTTCCAGATCCGGATCGCGAAGCAATACGGCGTCGAGGTCGGCGACGAAATGGTCGCGGCCGCGAGGGCGGCACAGGAGGTCGGGGGCGAGGTCGCGTTGATCGACCAGGACTCCCGCGCCGTGCTCGGCCGGGTGTGGCGGGAGATGTCGTTTCGGGAGCGGGTGCGGCTCCTGGCCTCCGCGCTCGGCGGACTCTTCACCCGGAAGGAGAAGGTCGAGGCGGAGCTCCAACGGTTCTACGCGGACGAACCTGGGTTCATCGAGGAGTTCGCGCGGGAGCTCCCGACGGCGAAGCGCATTTTGATTGACGACCGGGACGCACTGATGGCCTCGACGCTCCGGCAGCTCGCGGAGACGAAGGGCGACGTCGTCGCGGTCGTCGGCGAGGGCCACATCGACGGTCTGCGTCGCCACTTGGCGGGCGTGGCGGTCGACATTGTGCACCTTCAGGATCTGCGGTCCGCGCCGCGCGGACCGAATGCGAGCGCGAGCGTCACGGTTCATCTGTGACGATGGGGCAGCCGCGGGAACCAACGGGGCACGCGGGCCGAGTACGCGCGGTATGCGTCACCGAATCGGGACTCGAGGGTCCGCTCCTCGCGGAGCATCGCGAAGTGAACGGGCAGGGCGAGCAGGACGACGATCCCCACCGCGGACGCGGAACCGAGGAAAGCAGACAACCCGATGAGCGCCGCGGCGTGCGACATCGCGATCGGATTCCGCGTCCACGCGTACGGCCCGATCGTGACGAGGACCTCGGGCGGCGCCGTCGGGTTCGGGGTGCCGCGGCCGACCCGGACGAAGAGGGCGAAGCACCAACCGAGGCCCCCGACGCCAATCGCGAATAGGCCGAGGCCGAGCCAAGGGACCGGCGAGGGCCAGCCCGGGATGCCGAGCCAGCGGTCGACCAGCAAGCCGGCCCATGGAACCCCCAAATACAACAGGGCGAAGAGGACCGCCATCTCAGCCCAGGCCACGAGCCGACGCTTCATGGGCCACCGGACGGCGGGGAGGGTATTTGGGGGATTGGGCTAACATGTTAGCCCTGGCAGCCGTGGTTCGGGGACCTGCCGCGAACGCTTAAGGTCGCGCGGTCCTTCGCCACGGTCCGAAATGGCGGCCCCGGACGCGGCGAAAGAAGCGACGACGGCCTT
>DASPZJ010000042.1:0-8749 GCA_035636315.1 Thermoplasmata archaeon | reverse complement strand
TAGTCCGGCAGTCCTTCGAGACGCCCGCGGGTCCGTGGGGTAGCTTGGTTCGGGCGCGGGGCCTTGCGGTCTGCCCGCCCGCAAGAAATCCTACCAGCTTGGGGTGCTGGCGACTCCGGTTCAAATCCGGACGGACCCACTTACGGTCGCGGAGCATCCCTTGAGTTGAATATGACCTGCATCGAGGATTAGGATTGTGCTGTAGTTTGTCGTTTGTCTGACCATAGAGCGTAACCCCATCCAACAAAGCTCAGACTCAACACAATGCCGACGATGTTGAAGATCAGAATCGTCGGCGACCCGGAACCTGAAAGGCCAGACGCAGTTGCGACACCCGAGAGAACGAGAACTGCGAGACCCAAGATAACAATTGCAGGGATTACTGCCATGATAACAAGCCAGACTGTCCAGCGTGGAAGAACCGCGGCACGGACCATCGCGGCTCCAAATGTGATCCAACCGCCGAAGAAAAGGAGGAAGCTCAGCGCAAGTGCGACCAAATAGGCGGATGACGATCTCAGGGAGTCATACAATACGGGATCATTCGCGACGAGAAATGGAAAGATGATGACCTCAATCCACAGTAGCTCCATGCCTTCTGAAATCGCACCGATGAGAGTCAGGGCAAATCCAAGCAGTCCTAGGCGGCCTGCTTCCTCGGCTTGGCGGGCGTACAACCCAATCAAGCCAAAGATGAGCGGTATCGTTGACACGAATGCAAGAAGATGTGCTGGCACCCAGCGGCTGCTGGCGACGTCCGAGGCCGTCTCACTCAAAGGATGAATGACGAGGCCTACAGCCCCAAGGATGCCGCCAATCATCAGCGCCTGTCCGCTCCAGCGGATCAGGTTTGAGGTCTTCATGACATTTCAGAGTCTTTCCGCTTCTCTGGAATGCGGAGACGCATTAGAAGTTTGCCCGATGGATGATGCCGAAGGTCAGGTCGGCAATCGATTGCGGCCACCTCCTCTCTCGCCACGGCCAGTCCACCCCACAGGCAGTTCGAATCCGGTGGACGGCGACCTCGTCCAAGTGGCAACTTCGAAGCCCGGTCCCGAGGACATGATCGTGCAGGTCTTTGCGACCGGGGTTCGCCGAACGGGACCGACCCCTCCGCTCCGACGTGCGATTCCCCGCGCAGCCCCGTAGGCCTATATACCGTGGCCTCGATTGCCGGGCATCCTTGGGGTGGAGCATGAATCGCATCGCGCGCTCAGCGTTCATTGGGATCGTGGCATTCGCGTTGATCGTTGGGACGCCCCTCTCTGCGCAGGCCGCCCATCCCTTGACTCACGTCGAGCACCCGAACGTCCTCGTGAGCCTCGATCCGGAAGCGAGTTCGCAGAACGAGGTCACGATCGCGGCGTTCCCGAACGACCGGAACGTGCTCGTGGCGACCGCGCGCGACACGCGCCAAGCGAGCGGCTTCTCGTGGGCCGGGTACTACCGCTCCACAGACGGAGGGGACACCTGGCAGAACGCGCTAGTGCCCGGTTTCCCGGGGGACACGTCCGCCGAAGGGCTCTCGTCTCCCGTGCACGACGCCGGCTGGACGATCGGGAGCGACCCCGTTATCACCGCCGATCGGGACGGACGGGTCTACCTGGCGTGGCTCTCGTTCGGGCCGACGACGACGGAGTTCGCGGGGTGGCTCGTCCTCACGCGCTACTCGGACTTCGGGGCGACGTACGACTTCACCTCGGTCGTCTACCGGGGCCACGACACGCCGAGCGACAAGTTGGGCGGCCCGGGGAACTCGCGCGTCACCGACAAGGAGTGGATCGCGGTCGACGACACGGGCGGGTCGTGCGACGGGAACCTGTACATGCCGTGGGCCCTGTTCGAGGGGAGCCATGGGACGAAGATCGTCCTCCAACGATCGACCAACGGCGGCATGACGTGGACGCCAATCCTCCCGCTCAGCCACTCCCCGAACACGCAGAACCAGGGCGCGACCGTCGCCGTCGGCCCCGGAGGCGAGGTGTACGTCGCCTGGGAGGACTTCCACAAGGACCAGATCCTCTTCACCCGCTCCCTCGATTGCGGCCAGACGTTCGAGATGGAGCGTGGGATCTCGTCGATCGTCCCCGTGCCCGAGCCGCTCCCGGGGAGCGCGTACCGGCTCGACAGCTTCCCGAGGATGGCCGTGAGCCAGACGACCGGTTCGGTCTTCGTCACCTGGGCCGACTACCGGACGGGAGACGCGGACGTGGTCCTCACGCGATCGGCGGACGGCGGGGCGAGCTGGTCCGACCCGGCCCGAGTGAACGACGCCGCCACGAACCACCAGATCTTCCCCGCCATCACGACATTCGAGGGCCGCGTGGATATCGCCTTCTACGACAGCCGGAACGACCCGGACGGGAAGCTCCTGGACGTGTACTACGCAGAATCGGATGACGACGGCGTCTCTTTCCTCCCGAACGTGCCGGTGACGGACGCTCCGTTCGACCCGAACCTGGGAATCACGGCGGGCGGCGCGGCGTTCCTCGGCGACTACAACGGCATCGCCTCGAACGCGGCCGGCGTCCATCCGATCTGGGCGGACAACCGGAACGTCGCCACGGCGACGCCGCGGGACCAGGATCTCTACACGGGAACGGTCTCGTAGCCGGCAGCCCTGGGAGGCCCGCCACCGCAGTGCCGCATAATCCGAATCAGGCCTCTTCGAGCCGGCGCCGGACGTATTCGTCGAAGTCGTACACCTCGGGTTCCTGTTCGCTGTACCGTCGATAGGTTCGTAACCGAGCGGTCTCTCCCCCGGAGAGAGCGAGCGATGTTCGCCCCGGCCGCGCTCGAGATCTTCACGATTGGCCATTCGACGAGAACCTTCGATGAATTCCTCGAGCTCCTCGAAGGTCATTCGATCGAGCTCCTCGTCGACGTCCGCCACTTCCCGATCTCGCAACGGGTGCCCTGGGCGACCGCCGAATTCCTTTCCCACGAGTTGCCGCCTCGAGGAATTGGATACGTGCATCTCGAAGCCCTGGGCGGATTCCGCAAGGCGCGTCCGGACAGCCCGAACACGGGCTGGAAGAATCTTGGCTTCCGCGGCTACGCCGATCACATGGCCACGCCCGAGTTCATCGCGGGATTGAATGGACTTCTCGAGATCGCCGCCACGCAACGCACCGCGATCATGTGCGCCGAGGCCGTGCCGTGGAAATGTCACCGGTCCCTGCTCTCGGATGCCCTCATCGTCCGAGGCGTTGCGGTCACCCACATCCTCGGCGTCCGCTCGACGCAACTGCACAAACTGACGAAATTCGCGAAGGTCCGCGGCGATCGCGTCACCTACCCGGCGCGTCGCGGGAAAGGTGTTTAAGTGCCCGGGTCGATGGTCGACCGGGAGCGATGGTCCGAGACCTCCGCTACGATGCGGCGCTTGGGATGGTGATCCTCGGCTGGAAGAGCACGGAGGACGGCCTCCACCTGCGGGTCCGCGGCTCGGATGACGATGTCCGGTTGCAATGCCATTGCGGCCGATGCCACTGGCTCGTCCGGGAACAATTCTCGGGGGGACGCGCCCTCCTCCTGCTTACCTGTCACAGCTGCGGACAGCGCGCGTCGTTCGTCATGGAGGACGTCAGTCTCCCCGCGCCTTGAGGTTCAGCGCAACGCGTACCCGCCGTCCACGACGATCGTCTGCCCGGTGATGTACGAAGAGTCGTCGGAGGCGAGGAACGCGACGACGCGCGCAACCTCCTCGGGCGTGCCCCAGCGCTTCAGGGCCGGCTCCTCGGCAAGGGCGGTCCGATCCTCTCCGGACACGGCCTCCATCGGCCCCGTCGCGATGCTCCCGAGCGCGAGGGAGTTCACACGCACGCCTTTCGGTCCATAGGCCTGGGCGAGCGCGCGGCCGAGCGCGAGGATCCCGGCCTTCGCGATCAAATAGGGAATCCCGACCTTATCGCCGGTGATCGCGGGCGTCGACCCGATCAAGATGATACTCCCTCGGCCCGCCCTGGCCATCGAGGGAACCGCGGCCTGTGTGACGAAGATCGAGCCGAGCAAGTCGACGTCGATCGGCGAGCGAATCTCCGTCGGTGTGAGGTCCTCGTAGGCCTTGTGCCACTCTTCGTCGCGATACGGATGCCCGGCGAAGCACGCCACGACGTCGACGCGACGGAGCTCTTGCCCCGTCGTCTCGACCAGTTGTCGGCACGACTTCGGGTCGGAGACGTCCGCTTGAACCGCAATGCCCTTTCGACCGAGTTTCTTCGCAGCCTCCACGACCGCGTCCGCCGCTGCTCTCCCGCGGTTGTATTGCACGGAAACATCGGCGCCTTCTCGCGCGAGCTCGAGGACTGCCGCGCGGCCAATCCCGCCGCTTCCGCCGGTGACGAGGGCGACCCGGCCGTCGAGGCGACCCATGGCGACCCGAGCCTCTCGCCGAGTAATAAATCCTCGGAGAGAGCGAGGGCCCGAAGACAGAACCATATACGCAGGAGTGCGTCCTGAGTCCGCCGATGGCGATCCGCGTCCGAATCTCCACCGAGTTCGCGTTCCTCCTGTCGGGCGTCTTCATCATGATCGTCGCGTGGGCGCTCAACCTCGTTGGGACGCTCGCCAGCGAGAGCAGCTCCGGGCACGGAGGGATGGATGTCTACCTCTGGGTCTTCTTCATCTTCCAAGGACTCGCCTTCTCGACGGTCGGCGTGATCGGAGCGAACTATCGCGAGTTCCTCGCCAACCCGACGTTCGCGAAGCGGTACCTCGTCGCATTCATGTTCATCGCGGACGGAGGCCTCCATCTGCTCGCGCTGAACCAGCACTTGGACATCCCATTCGCCGCGGCGTTTTTCGCGGTCGTCGCCCCAATCCAGATCCTCGTGGGAATGCTGTTTCCGTCCCTTCCACGCCGGCTCGATCCGTTGTGGCTCCTGTTCAATGCATTCCTAATCGGCGCCTTCATCCTCACGAGGATGGTGGCGATCTGGCCGATCGGAGTGGTGGAGGACGCGGATCCCCTCGGGCTCATCTCGAAGGCCATCGAGGTCGCGACCATTGCAACGCTCGTCTCGCTCATTCGCGCGAAGAACGCGACACCAATCGTTCGCTCCGCGTCCACCGCGAACGGTCCATGACGCCCGGGTAATCGGGTTAGCACCCCGACTGACAGACGAACGGTGCAATCATTCCTTTCTGTCGATGTCCTGAGACGGGACAGATGTAGTCGTAGGTCCCGGGGGCAATCTTGCTGACATCGATCGTGATCTTGCGCACCTCGCCTGGACGGAGGAGATCCGTCTTGTTCAGGCCGGCGACGAACGCGCCGGTATCCGCTCGAATAATCTGGAATCCGTGAAGGTTGATTCCGGTGTTCGTCAGGGTGATGTTAATCGTGCGTGGGCCCGTCGAGTTCGCACAAATCTCCGGGCCACCTTTCGAAAACTGGTTGAAGCCCCACTCGTGCTCGCGGAGCGCGATGTCGCTCCCGGTGAGAATGGATCCGCCGCCTGAGACAATCGCCGCGGGGAACACGAGGTTCGTCCAAATCGCGATGATCACGAACAGCCCGACGATGCCGGCGATGATCCCCGCGATCGCATCCGCGCCCAACGGTTTGTTTTCCAAATTTGTCACCTCTAGGGAAGGGAACCATGGTGAGGCATGACCACGGAGTATATCAGCGCGATGAACAAAGGAAGGACCGTCAGGAGGGAGATCACGGCGAACACCGCGACGGGACGGGATCCGTAGCGGCCGTGCATGTACACAAGGAAAATGAGGCCTGCCTGGAGCGCCGCGATCGCCAGGATCGCAGCGTTGGCGAAGTCCCCGAGCGCGCTCCGGTCGACCGCGATCAGCAACTCGACGATCAGGCCGAGCATCAGAATGCTGTACACCGCGGCGTACTTCGCCTCATCGATCATCGGTCAATACCTCACAGCAGATACAGCAGCGGGAACAGGAAGACCCAGACCGCGTCGACCATTCCCCAGTAGATCCCGAATATCTCCACGGAACCGCTCGCCTCCGTGGTCAAGCGCGCCTTGAATGCCTTGACCATGAGGTAGATCAGGGCTATGAGCCCCGCGACCACGTGCGCTCCGTGAATGCCCGTCAGGACATAGTAGATCCCCGAGGCGGTGCTCGTGGAGAACGTGAAGCCGTTCGCGAACAGCTCGCGCCACTCGAACGCCTTGTTCACCAGGAAGAACGCGCCCAGGGCGAACGTCGCGACCAACGATCCTTGGAGACCGCGGTACGATCCTCTGCGGGCGAATAGGAGCGCGAAGACCATCGAGAGTCCGCTCGTCAGAAGGAGAATCGTGTTGAAGCCCCCGAGGAAGATGTTGTGGACTTCCCCCGGCCTGGGCCAAACAAATCCGGTCAGCGGGCTGTTCATTCGGAGGAACAGATACGCTCCGAAGAGCGTCCCGAAGAGCGCAATCTCGCCGAAGACGAAAATCCACATCCCGAGCGAGAGGTTCTCGAGGCGGGCGAACGGCCACTTCTCCCCAATCGCTTCGATGGGCTCCGAGAATCGGCCATGTAGCGTCTCCCGGCCCCACCCGATGAACGCGGCGGCGAGGATACCGGCCCCCAGCAGGAGGGCCGGGAGGGCGATGAGGAGTCCCCACAGCGCGATCCCCGCACCGGCGGCGACCACGATCGGCCAGTGACTCCAATGTTCCTCGCTGGATTCGGCGCCGTGGCCGCTGCCGTACGCATGGCCACCGTTCGCCATGGCATGGCCGCCGTTCGCCATCGCAATTCGAGGCGTTGCGGCCAAGGGACGGTAGGTGACACCCTCGGCAGAGATCACCGGGACGCCTTCCGGGAAGTTGAACTCGGGCGGCGGCGACGGGACGTCCCACTCGAGCGAGTAGCCGCCCCACGGATCCTTAACCGCGGCCGGCCCCCGCCGGGCGCTCCAGAGCAGGTTCGCGAACATGATCAGCTGCGAGAACCCGAAGGTGAACGCCCCGATCGTGATGAGGAAATTGAAGCCGACAAAGAGAGATCCAATGTAGAACCCTGCGTTAAGAGAGCTGTCGTACTGGAAGATGCGGCGCGGCATGTCGTAGAGGAGGTGCATCGGGAAGTAGAGCAAGTTGAATCCAATGATGTAGATGACGAAGTGGAGCTTGCCAAGCCGCTCGCTGTACATGCGACCCGTCATCTTCGGGAACCAGTAGTAGAGCCCGCCGAAGAGGCCCGTCAATCCGCCGCCGACGATCGTGTAGTGGAAATGGCCGACGACCCAGAACGTGCCTCGGAACGCCGTGTCGAGCGCGACGGAGGAGTTGAACACCCCGGTGATGCCGCCGATGATGAACAGGCCGAGCGATCCGACCGCAAAGAGCATCGGGGTTGCGAATCGGATCGAGCCGCCCCGCAGCGTGAGGATGTAGGCCAGGACGATGATCGCGAATGGGATCGAGATGAGTTCGGTCGTGACGTTGAACGCCTCCAGGAGGCTCTGGGAGATGCCCGTCATGAACATGTGATGAGCCCACACCGTGAAGCTCAAGATGCTGGCGATGGCGAGGGACGGGATGATGATCTTCTTCGCATACAGCGGGCGTCGGCTGAACGTCGACAGCAGGTCCCCGGTGATCCCGAAGCCCGGCAAGAGGAGGACGTACACCTCCGGATGGCCGAAGAACCAGAACATGTGATCCCAGAGCAGCGGTCCGCCCTGGGTCGAGGTGAAGAACACGGTCCCGAACGCGCGGTCCGCGACCAAGAGGCTGAGCGCCGACACGAAGGCCGGGAACGCCCAGAGCATCAGGAGGCTCGTGAAAATCCAGGCCCACGTGAACAGCGGCAGCTTCATGAGAGACATCCCGGGGGCGCGGAGACGGAAGATCGTGACGAGGAAGTTCACGGTCGACACGATGCTCGATGCCATGAGGAGCATGAGCGCGAGCCCCATGATCGAGCCGCCGACCGCGGGGCTGAACTCGACCGTGTTCAGCGGCGCGTACGTCGTCCATCCCCAATCGGCGGTGCCGCCCCCCGCGAAGAAGCTCGACAGCGCGAGGAGGCCGCTCGCGAGGTAGACCCAATAGCTCAGCGCGTTGAGCCGCGGGAACGCCATGTCCCGTGCGCCGATCTGAATCGGCACGAAGTAGTTCGCGAACGCGGCGCCAAGGGGGGTGAGAACCCAGAGCAGCATGAGGAGGCCGTGCATCGTCACGGCTTGGTTGTACTCATCCGGCTGGAGGAACGTGTTCGACGGAATCGCGAGCTGGTACCGGAACGTGAGGGCGAGAAGCCCCGCAGCGACGAAGAAGTACAGGGATGTGACCAGATACAGGACGCCGACGTCTTTGTGGTTCGTCGTGAAGAGCCACCGTTTCAGAGGTTGCCAGTCCACCATGCCGATGCCCCGCTAAACCCCCGAGACGTACCAGTCATGGAAGCTGTCCGGGCTCTGAACGATCAGGTCCGCCGTCATGAACGCGTGGCCGGTCCCGCACAACTCGTAGCAATGGATCGCTTCAAGGAAGATGCCCGATTGCTCGACCAGGAACCACGCTTGGTTGATTCGACCCGGGATCGCGTCCCGCTTGATCTTCAACATTGGGATGCCGAACGAGTGGAATACGTCCGCGCTCGTGATGTTCAGGATCACCGTGCCGCTCCAACAACCGCGGACGCTTGGTGTGCAGGTTCGGTTGATCTCCGGAACCCGGAGTTCGCTGAGGAGTTCCCGGGCGTTCGGATAGACGAACCGCCAGCCCCACTGGAACCCGATCACGTCCACGTAGAGGGCGTTCGGGTCGTTCGGCGGGTT
>DASPZJ010000041.1:0-25094 GCA_035636315.1 Thermoplasmata archaeon | reverse complement strand
ACCGGGGCGCCGTCCATGACGGTCCCTTCGAAACGGAAGCCGAGGCGCTTCGTCCGCGCGATCTCGGCGAGGCGGCGGTAATGGTAGACGACGGGGCCCTTGTTCGCCGTGATGACGTGCTTCCCGGCCGCGAAGGCCGCGAGGATGTGGTCCAGCGCGAGTTGCCTCGCCGCGATCCGGAGCGGGGTGACCTCGATCACGACATCGGCGCGGATGCGGCGAATCGCCTCGACGGAGTCGTCCCGCACCGGACGTCCGCACGTCTCGATCGAACCGCCCGCCGCCGCGGCTCGCACCGCCTTGCGGAGATCGACCCCGCTCGCGCTCTCGACGCTCCCGTGGTGCGCCGTGAGGATCCCGACCACCGCGGGCTCGAGGCCGTGGTCCCGGGCGAGCGCCCCGCGGCGTTCGACCAGGAGGCGTGCGAACTCGCGCCCCACGTTGCCGAATCCCACGAGGAGGAGGCGGCGTCGCGTGCGGACCACCTCACACGTCGAGGACCTTCCCCATCCCGCGGCGGAGTGCGGCGTCCACGACGAGGTTCGCCACGGCGGCGTCCTGCACGCCGACCCCGGTCAAGTCCGCGACCGTGATCTCGTCGTCCCGCTCGCGACCCGGCTTGATGCCGGCGGCGATCTCGCCGAGCTCCGCGTAGACGTCCTCGCGCCGCATCACACCAGCCTCGATCGCGTGGTGGATTTCGCCGAGCCGCGCGCATTGGTCGAGGCGGTCGGCGACGACCTTGTCCGCCTTTCGGAGCACGCCGACGTCCAGCTCCCGCTTCTCCGGGCCGTCGGAGCCGACCGCCGTGATGTGCATCCCCGGCCGCACCCAGTCCGCGCGGACGAGCGGCTCGCGCGACGGCGTCACGGTGACGACGAGATCGGACCCGCGGACGGCCTGCTCCACGGTCTTCGCCGGGAGGACCTTCACCCCGTGACGGTCCGAGATCTCTCGCGCGTAGGCCGTCGCCTTCGCCTCCGAGCGACCGTAGGCGATGATGCGTTCCGGCGTCCGCACGCGGAGGAGCGCGGCGATCTGGTACCTCGCCTGCGCGCCCACGCCGACGACGCCGACGCGCTCGACGTCTCGCCTCGCCAGGAAGTCGGCCGCGAGGGCGCCCGCGGCGCCCGTCCGGATCTCCGTGAGGTAGCCGTTGTCGAACAGGACGGCCCGCGGGAACCCCGTCGTCGCGTCGAAGACGAGGACCATCCCGCTTCCGACCGGCAGTCCGCGGACCGGGTTGTCGTAGGAGCCGGATGCGACCTTTACGGAGAAGAACGGGGTGCCCCAGAGGTGCGCGCCTTTCACATGCGCCTCCACCTTCGACGACGGGATGTCGAGGTTGATCACGTTGGGCAGGATCGCGTCTCCGCGTGCGAGGCCCGCGAACGCGTCGCGCACCGCCGCGAGGGCCTCGTCGGGCCCGACGATCGAACGGATGTCCCGCTCGAACAGGAGGAGGACCTCCACCTACCGCGTCCCCCGGCCCGCCTTCAGCTCGCGCAGGAGTTCGTCGATGCGGCGCAGCCCGCCCGAGACGTACGACATGGCGTCGCCCATCCCGATCCGGATGTGGCCGTCCATCCCGAAGTGATCGCCGGGCACGATCAGGGTGGACTTCTGCTTGAGGAGGCGTTCGGCGAGATCCGACGAGTTGATGTCGAGCGCGTACCGCAGATAGCAGATCGCGCCGGCCGCGGGCGGGACGTGGGAGAAGAGCGGCCCGTGTTCGTCGATCCAATCCCGGACTGCCGCGTAGTTCCGCTGCAGGATCGAGCGCGTCCGGCCGAGGATCGCCTCGCGCCGCGCGGGCGTCAAGGCGATCTGCGCGAGTCGGTCCGAGAGGTAGGTCGGCGTGAGGGTCGTGTAGTCGTGGTAGCCCCAGAGTCGTGCGATCGTGTCCGGCGGCCCGACGAGCCATCCGATCCGCAAGCCCGGCAGGCCGTACGCCTTGCTCAGTCCGTTCGTGATGAGGGTCTTCTCGTACTCGCCCCAGAGGCTCGCGGTCCGGGGCGCTTCCCGCTCCGCACCCAGGTACACCTCGTCGGAGAGGAGCCACGCGCCGGCATCGCGCGCCGCCTCGAGGACCGCCTTGCGCGCCTCGGAGGCCATGATCGCCCCCGTCGGGTTGTTCGGGTTGCAGACCGCGATCGCTTTCGTCTTCTTCGTGACGAGGCGGGCGAGGTCTTCGGGGTCGAATTGCCAGAAGCGGTCCTCACGGAGCCGGAGCGGTCTCACCGTCCCGCGGAAATTCTGGACGAGCCCCCAGATCTCCATGTAGTTCGGGAGCATCACGATGACCTCGTCGCCGGGCTCGACCAGGTGCCAGATCGCGAGGAAGTTCGCTTCGGACGAGCCGTTCGTCACGAGGACGTGGTCCGGGCTCGCGTCGCCGTACATCGCCGCGATCGCCCCACGGAGTTCCGGCGTTCCGTTCCCTTGCGAGTAAGCGAGCGGGTGGTCGAGGAACCGCTGCTCCGCGGCCGGATCCACCAAGAGTTCCCGCAGCGGGATCGGCTCGACGCCGCTCTCGGACAGGTTGAAGTCGACGCGATTCTCCCACGTCGACTGCCACCGCTCCATCTCGAACGGGACGATTTTCATCGGGCGGCCGCGGCTATCGGAGAAACGCGGTTAAATGTTCGCGGGACGCCCTTTCCGCGGATCGTCGGCGGGACGGGCGGGCCGTCGCGACGGCGATCAATATCAACCTTGTTTAAGGTTAACAGCGTCGAGAGACCCCGCCCAAGCGCCCGCGGACGCCGCCAAAAAGGGCCCGTTTCGGACCCCTGCCAATACAAAAGAATTCCGCTCTCCTTAAATACGACCTGCGCATTCCCCGCGCCCGGACGAGAGGGGGCATGAGAAGGCTCGGCGTGGTCGAGAACATCGCCCACGACGGAACCTTGCTCGTCCGCTCGAACTTTGCCCCCTCGCGAGGCGCCGACGTGTTGGACAAGCGGAACCGGGCCGTGGGCCGCGTGGTCAAGGTCTTCGGCCCGGTCCGTGAGCCGTTCACCGCCGTCCGGCCCGCCGCGGCGGTCTCGCTGTCCCTGATTGGAGCCGACGTGTTCGTTCCGGAGGGAGATCATGCCGACAAAGAAAATCGAAGAGACCGAAGAAGTCACTAGATGCCCGGAGTGCAACTCGGGTCACCTGTCGTTCGACTACGAGCGAGGCGAGCTCATCTGCGAAGAGTGCGGCCTCGTGCTGACCGACCAGATGATCGACCAGGGGCCGGAGTGGAGGGCGTTCGACGTCGAGCAAGGCGAGAAGCGCGCCCGCACCGGGGCGCCGATGACGTACACGATCCACGACAAGGGCCTCTCCACGACGATCGGCTGGAAGAACAAGGACTCGTACGGCAAGTCGATCCCTACGCGGAACCGCGCGCAACTGTACCGCCTGCGGAAATGGCAACGGCGGATCCGCGTGAGCAACGCGACGGAGCGGAACCTCGCGTTCGCCCTGAGCGAGCTCGATCGGATGGCGAGCGGCATGGGCCTCCCGCGGAACGTTCGCGAGACGGCGGCGATGGTGTACCGCAAGGCCGTGAACAAGAACCTGATCCGCGGGCGGTCGATCGAGGGCGTCGTGGCGGCGTCGCTGTACGCCGCGTGCCGGCAGTGCAACGTCCCGCGCACCCTCGACGAGATCGCGAACTCGTCTCGCGTCGGCCGCAAGGAGATCGGCCGGACCTACCGCTTCATGACGCGCGAGCTCAAGCTGAAGCTGATGCCGACGAAACCCCAGGACTACGTGTCGCGCTTCTGCTCCGAGCTCAAGCTCACCGGCGAGGTCCAGTCGAAGGCGGTCGAAATCCTCAAGGACGCGCAGGACAAGGAGCTCACATCCGGTCGCGGACCGACCGGCGTCGCGGCCGCGGCGATCTACATCGCCTCGATCCTCTGCAACGAGCGGCGCACGCAACGGGAAGTCGCCGACGTTGCGGGCGTGACGGAGGTCACGATCCGCAACCGCTACAAGGAACTCACCGAGAAGCTCGGCATCAAGGTGGAGCTCTAGGCGCGCCATCCCCGCATGCTCGCCTGAGCAGAACGGCGCCTTCGCACCGACGGCTCAGCGGTCCCACAGCAGGATCACGAACGCGACGAGCCATCCGACGAGCCCGGACGCGGCATAGATGATCGCGAAGACCGGGACCGCGTACGGAAGCACGACGACGAACGCGACCGCGAACAGGACCGCCGCCGACCACACCGGCCACCATTCCGTCGACTCCCGAGGCCGCTCCCGCGCGGCCATGCGCACGATGAGGACGGACGCGCTGACGGCCATCACGAGCTGTTCGCTCACCGTGGCGACGCCGGCGGGCTCTCCGCCGGAAGCGAGGAGCGCCACGTCGTACACGAGGGTGCCCGCTAGCACGAGGAACCCCAGGGCGAGGACCGCTCGGACGACCGACCACGAGCGGGTCGTGTCGAATCGATCGCGAACCCGGGCGTAGACGAGGGCCGGCGAGGCGATGCGCAGGCCCACGGTCACCGCGACGATCGGGAGGAAGTAGGCGGGGTCGGCGACGGCGAGGTACACCAGGACGACCGCGGCGACCGCGAGCCCGAGGACGACCGCCAGGACGGCGGCGAACATCCTCCGGGACACTGAGTAGAACCAGACGTGCCGGAGGATCGGAAGGAATCCGAGGAGGATCGCGGCGAAGGCGAGCAGCGCCGCGAAGACGAGGACGAGTTCGATTTCCAGCGCGGCCGGCATCGAGGCACCGGATTCTCGCGTGCGACTACGTAGAACTTTCGCCGCCGGGCGCCCCCGGGAGGCGCAGGCTCCCCCGGATCAGCGGTACGACCTGCCCGCCGACCCGCACGACTTTCGGCGCACGGCCCTCCATCTCGACGATCACCTCAATCCGCGACGCGTGGTGGATCTCAATCCCCTGCTCGATCACGAACGGCGCCGCGGGCAACTTGCCGTTCGCCGCGAGGTACGCACCGCACGCACCCGCCGCGCTCCCCGTCGCGGGATCCTCGATGTCGAGATCCGGCACGAACGCCCGCGCGTGGACGTTGGCTCCGGGCGCCTCCGCCTCGAGCGCGAACGCGTAGCATACGATCTTCTCGCCGAACTTCGAGAGCACCTTCTGGAGCGCCCGCCGGTCCGGATCCAGTTTCTTCACGACATCGAGGGACCGGAACGGAACCTGGAGGGACGCGATCCCGGTCGCGGCGACTTGTGGGACCAGGCCTTTCGGGCCGATGTCGCGGGCCCGGACCTGGAGCGCCTTGGCGAGCGGCTCGACGTTCCTCAGCTTCGCACCGAGGACCGGCTCGCCCTGCGTCATGACGACCTTCGTCACCTGCCCGCCCTCGCAGATCAGCTCGAGCGGGAGGACGCCGATCTCGAGTTCCTGGTACACGACCGACGAGCCGTCGGGATGCGGGACGAGCCCCTCGAGCGCCGCGACGAACGCCGTGCCGATCGACGGATGCCCCGCGAACGGGATCTCGCCACCGGGGGTGAAGATGCGGTTGCGGTAGTGGGCCGCCGGGTTCGTCGACGGAAAGACGAAGGTCGTCTCGGAGAGGTTCATCTCCCGCGCGATGGCCGTCATCTCGGCGGGCCGTAGGCCCGTGGCCCGAGGGAACAAGGCGAGCGGGTTTCCGGTCAGGGGCGTGTCCGTGAAGACGTCGACCCGCCAGAAGTCGAAGAAGCGGTCCGTCATGCACTCGGCCTCGGGGCGCGGATGGGAGTGGGCGTCCTTAATGCTCGCCCGACAGGTTTTTGCGCGCCTCGACCTTCTGTCGATGAAGGAGACGACGCCATCGCCGCGATCGAGACGAAGGCGCGCGACGACCTCGCGATCCGGGATCGGCGGGTCGCGGACCGCGTCCAGAAGTTCCCGGAGTCCGTCATCCGCGAGATGACCCGGATCGCGGCGTTGCACGGCGCCGTCAATCTGGCGCAGGGCTACCCGGACTTCGAACCGCCGCCCGAGGTCACGGAAGCCGCGAAGCGCGCCCTCGATGGAGGCTACAACCAGTACTCGATCACCTGGGGCGCGCGCGAACTCCGGGACGCGATCGCGCGCCGGGCGAAGGCGTTCAACGGGATCGACGCGGACCCGGAGTCGAACCTCGTCGTGACGTGCGGTTCGACGGAGGCGATGATGGCCGCGATGCTCTCCCTGATCAACGAGGGCGACGAGGCGGTGATCTTCGAGCCGTTCTACGAGAACTACGGCCCCGACGCGATCGTGAGCGGCGCGCGGCCTCGGTACGTGAGGATGGCGTGGCCCGAGTGGACGATCGACGAAGAGCAGCTGAAGGCCGCCTTCACGGACCGCACGAAGGTCCTGATCCTCAACACCCCGAACAACCCGACGGGGAAGATCTTCACCCGGGACGAGCTGCGCGTCGTGGCGGACCTCTGCGCGGACCACGACGTCGTCGCTGTGACGGACGAGATCTACGAGCACATCGTGTTCGAGGGCGCGAAACACGTGTCCCTCGCGACCGTCGGCGACATGGCCGAGCGGACGATCACGATCAACGGGCTCTCGAAGACGTACAGTGCGACGGGATGGCGGGTCGGATGGGCGATCGCCCCTCGCACGCTGGCGAGCGCGATGCGCCGGACGCACGACTTCTTGACCGTCGGCGCGCCGCACCCGCTGCAGATCGCGACGGTCGCCGCGCTGAACCTCCCGGAGTCGTACTACCGCGAGCTCGCGCGGGCGTATCAGGAGAAGCGGGACACCTTCGTCCGGGGCCTCCAAGCGGCCGGTCTCGACTGCCGTCTTCCCGCGGGCGCGTACTACGTCATGGCGGACTTCTCCGCGTTCCCGTTCCCCGACGACTGGGCGTTCGCGATGTACCTCGTCGAGCGGCTCCGGGTCGCGGTCGTCCCGGGCAGCTCGTTCTACGGGAACCCCAAGGACGGGCAGCGGTTCGTCCGGTTCATGTTCTCGAAGAAGGACGAGACGCTCCGGGAGGCAGTCTCGCGGGTCCAGGGCCTGCGGGACGTGCGGTGACATGCCGGGCGACGCGGACGTCGTCCTCGTGGGCGGGAGAGTCTTCACCGCCGGGCCGGGGCGGACGTGGTCGCGCGCCCTCGCCGTCCGGGGTGACCGCTTGGTCGCCGTCGGCACGGATACGCAGGCAGAACGGTGGTCCGGCCGTCGCACGCGAGTCGTCGACCTCGGCGGCCGCACCGTGGTCCCGGGCTTCGTCGACGCGCACGCGCACATGGCGGAGTCGGCGGGGGAGCGCGGGTGGACGCGGCTCGATCGGGCCAGGGACCTGTCGGACGCCGTCGAGCGACTCCGGCGAGCCGCCGCCGCGACGCCGCGCGGCGGCTGGGTCATCGGGATCGATTGGGACGAGTCGAAATGGCCCGAGGGGCGATTCCTCGTGCGCGAGGACCTCGACCGCGCCTCGACGGACCACCGGGTCGTGGCGCGCCGAGTCGACTGCCATATGGGATCGCTCAATTCGCGGTCGCTCGAGGCCGCGTCCGATCTCGCGGGCACCCGGGGGTTCGAGGTCGACGCGTCCGGCCGACCGACCGGCGTCTTGAAGGAGGACGCGTTCGCCGAATTCCATGCGCGGTTCGAGGGCGACGAATCGGCGATCGAGCGCGGGCTGCCAGCGATGGCGCGGATGGCTCATCGCCTCGGTATTACGTCGGTCCACGACGTTGTGGGCGTGGCGCAATGGCGGGCGTACCAACGCGCGCACCTTCGGGGCCGGCTCGGCCTGCGCGTGTACGCGATGGTTCGCCATGACCTCCTGGCGCCCCTGGTCGACGCAGGCCTCGGGACCGGATTCGGCGACGCATGGTTGCGGCTCGGCGCGATCAAGGTCTTCTCCGATGGGTCGCTCGGCGCGCACACCGCGTCGCTGGCCGATCCGTACGCAGACCGTCCCGGGGAGAAGGGAATGCTCGTCCACTCGCCCTCGGACCTGCACGACCTCCTGGAGCGAGCGCATCGCGCAGGATTCCAGACGGCGACGCACGCGATCGGCGACGCCGCGATCCGCCTCGTCGTCGAGAGCCTCGAAGCGATCCAGGACGCGGACCCGAGGGACGACGCGCGCCACCGGATCGAACACTACGAACTCCCCGACGAAGACGTCTTGCGACGCACGAACGCCGCCCGACTGATCGCCTCGTGCCAACCGAACTTCGTGGGGCAATGGAGCGCTCCGGGCGATCTGTACGAGAAGCGCCTGGGACGCGCGCGGGCGGCCCGGAACAATCCGTACCGCCGGTTCGTCCGCCGTCGGATCCCGCTGTGCTTCGGGTCCGACGGGATGCCGTACGGTCCGTTGTACGGCATCCACTGGGCCGTCACCGGTCCCTTCGCGGACCAGCGGATCTCCCCAGAGGACGCATTCCGCGCGTACACCGTCGGCGGCGCCTACGCGGCCCGCGGACGGGATGGAGCGGGCTCCCTCCACCCCGGCGCCCTCGCGGACTTCGTCATCCTCGATGGCGACCCATTCCGACGTCCGGAGACGATCGCCCGGTGCCGGGCCCGGGAAACGTGGATTGGAGGGGCGCGGGTGTTCACGGCGGCAACCTCCTGACCGATGCCGTGAGCCCGCGACTCTCACGCGTTTCGGTGCTGCACTTCGGCGCGAAACGCTCGGAGCACGGAGCCCCAGATCTTGTCGTCCCGCCGGAGCTTGTTCTCGAAGTTGTTGACCTCGACCCATCCCTCGAACGCGTCCTTCGTCTTCGCGTCGAGGCGGCCGGACACGGGACCGCGGTAGAGCCCCAGCTTCGTGAGCCCGCTCTGCACTTCCCGGACGACGTCCGACGTCAGGCGCACGACGTCCTTCGGGTCCTCGCGGTTCAGCAACGTCACGTCGTACACGGTGAAGGCCCGGATCAGCTCCTCGATCGGCTGCGGATGCTCGTCCACCCGGACGTCGATCCAGCGGTCGTTGAAGCCTCCGTACCCGCCGTCCTCCCGGACCACGAGGAGCGCGGCGGACTGTTGCCCGCGCCGGTCGCCGCCCGCGCGTTGCCCCGCGCTGAGCGCCGCGAGGAGACGGACCGGCAAATCGCCCTGCGTGACCTCGAACTTGCGGGACATCGCCTTCACGACCTCCTCGCCCGCGAGCAGGTTGCCCTGGCAGGTGTACGACGACCCGACGAGATGGCCCGCCCACGCGATGCACTCCTTCCCCGTGTAGGAGGCGGCACGGCCCCTCGCATCGACGAGCCCGACCTGCCGTTGCGCCGCGTCCTTGTCCGCGGCGACAAGTTTCTTGAGGGCGTCCTTCGCCGAGAGTCCGCGCTTCATCATCGAGAGCGCCTTCGGCCCGTACGCCGTGTTCGCGTACGACTGCGTCGCGACGGCGCCGACCCCCGCTCGGGCGAACGGCACGACCGCGCCGACAGCTACAAACTTCGATTCGACCGCCACGCCGAGGTCTTTCGTCTTGGGGTCGAACGCGACGATGCTGAACGTCGACGGCCGCGGCCCGCGCATCGAGGCGGCAACGGCCCCTCGCTATTTTGTCGTTCGCACAACCTTTACGCCGCCGTCCGGACTCCGGGCCGCCGGGAATGCACGTCCTCCTCGACTTGTACGGAGTCGTCCTCGATCACGAGAAGATGTTCCGCGGGTACCGCGATCGGCTGGGGGAAATCCTGTCCGAACGGTTCGGCGGCGATGCGGACGCGTGGCGGCGCGCGCACGATGACGCGTTCGTCGCGTATGTGCAGCGGGTGAACGAAGCGGATTGGGATGCACGCGGATGGGCCGAAATCGTCGATGAGCTCGACACGCGTCAGCTCGTCGAAATGTTCGATCGAGCCGGCGTTGCGGCGAGCCCCAAAGACCCGCTCGCGCTCTCGAGGGAGCTGGAGCGGGAGGCGATGTCCCACGTGAACGCGCGCTATCCGGACGCGCGTCCCGCGATCGAGCGGCTCACCACGGCAGGACACAAGGTCTATGTCGCCACCGGAGGCGGCGATACGAACGAGGCAGCCCTGCGGGGAGCGGGCCTCTGGGACCTCATCGACGGGATCTTCACGGGGCACACGCAGGACTCGCCGAAGAGCCGGCCCCGGTACTGGGCGGGCATCCCGGAACGACTTAGAGCGGCCCCGCGGAACTGCGTCGTCGTGGACGACCGCCTGGACTACCTCGAGGCTGCGGCATCCGTCGGCATCCTCGCCCTCTTACTCGACCGGAAAGGGAGGCACCGACCGGAGGCGATGCCGCCGTACGTCCAGGCGACGTTGCGGAACCTCGCAGGCCTTCCACACTGGGTCGATGCCCACGTTGCCACACAGGCCCCATGAGCGAATTGGGTCCTCGCTTGGTTCGCGAACCCCCCGTCGCGGCATACCTCTACTTAGAGGTACGTTCGCCGCCACGATCGCGGCGGCCTACGGCCTCAGGCGTTCCAGCTTGACGTACCGCACGCCTTCGCCGACCTCGCCGAAGAGGATCTGCTTCTTCACGCCATGCGCGAGCCGGACGGCGCGGCTGATCTCCGGCCAGGCGCCGCGGTGGCCCCTCGGGACGACGTGGACGAGGTACTTCGCGTGGTGCGTCTCCGGATCGCCCTCGTAGGCGCGGAAGTGGGATCCGTACTTGAAGCCCGTCTTCGAGATCACCCCGCGCGCGATGAGATCCTCGTAGGCCCGGAGGCGCAACTCGAAATCCGGCTGCACCGCCTGCGCCTCCTTGACGAGGCGCGCGAGGCGGATCGGCCGGTCCGTCTCGCCGTTCCTCACCTCGACGAAACCTTCCTTCGCCAGGTACGCGGTCTCCAGGAGGCTCAGCTGAAGTCGCCGTCCGATCATCTTCCCGAAGAACCCCGCGGCGTGCAGGGCCTGCGCCTCGCCCTCGTCGATGACGACCGCGCGGTCTCCGAGGAAGTGCACGACGATCCGCCCCTTCGGCCGCTCGCTCGGCCGGTGCCCCCGCGGATGCGCCTCCCGCACGCTGTAATACGTCACGTCGCTCTCCTCGTCGACGAGGCCGAGCAGGAGCGTCTTCCGGACGCCCGCCGCCTCCTCTGCGCGTTCGAGGAGCTCCGCGAGATCGAACACCGCCCGTTCGCTCAGGGCCCGCACCCAGTAGCGGCTCGGCGTCTTCCGAGGGGCGCCGCCACGCGGATACACCTGGAAGTCGACGGGCCCCCCGCGCGCCTCCACCACGTATCCTCGCTGCCGCAAGTCGCGGTAGACGAGGTACCGGATCTCGAACGAATCGATCGCCGCGCTCGCGGCGCGGAACAGCTCCCGGGCGGTCACCGCGCGGCCTTTCCTGCGGACGGCGAGACGGTCCGCCTCGACGAGGTAGATCGCCTCGAGGAGATCCAGCTCGAGGCCTCCGCCGGGGCGCGGGCGGCCGAAGAACCCGCGATTGTGGAGCGCGCTGCCTTCGGCCGGATCCTCGACCACGACTCGGTCCGAGATCAGTTCCCCCGCCATCCGAGACGGGCGAACGGCCGGCGCGCGATAAAGGGTTCGGAGCGGATGGCGACCCGAAGCGCGTCGGGAGGGCCGTTCCGCGGCGTTTATATAGAAGCATACACGATGAAAGGAGAGATGAAACGGGACCGGCTCCTGGAGGAAACGCGAGAGGCGCTCGCGAAGACGGGCTTCTTCCTCTCCCGCCCGCACGGGGAGCGCGGTCTCTCGTTCGACCTGGTCGCCCGTCGCGACGACACGCTCCTGATCGTGAAGGTTCTCCAGAACGTCGACGCGCTCGCCCGGGAAACGGCGCACGAGCTGAAGGTCATCGCCCGCACGCTGGAGGGTTCGCCGCTCGTCGTCGGAGAACGGACGGGGACCGGCGCGCTGGAGGACGGCGTCATCTACAACCGCTTCGGCGTGCCGATCCTCTCGCGGCCCACGCTCCTGGAATTCCTGGAGGAAGGCGTGCCGCCGTTCCTCTATTCCGCGCCGGGCGGCCTCTACGTGCGACTCGACTCGAGCGCGCTCCGACGGCTGCGGGAGGACCGCCAGGTCTCCCTCGGGACGCTCGCGGACATCGCGGGCGTCTCGCGCCGCACGATCCAGATGTACCTCGAGGGGATGTCCGCGACGATGGACGTCGCGTTGCGCCTGGAAGAGTTCCTCAACGAGCCGCTCGTCCTCCCGGTCGACCCGTTCCGGTTCCTCGACGAGCCGACGGCGGGCACCCCGTTGACCCGCCTCGAAGGCTTCGAGCGGGAGCTGTTCCAGCGGCTCGAACGACTCGGCTTCGCGGTCTTGCCGACGGTCAAGAGCCCGTTCGATGCGCTCTCGAGCCGCCAGGAGACGACCCTGCTGACGGGCGTCGCGGACGCGGATCGCGAACTCGACCGGAAGGCGGAGGTCGTGTCGAACATCAGCCGCGTGGTCGAGAAGGACTCCGTGATGTTCGTCGTGCGCCGGTCCGTCCGCATGAGCATCCGCGGCGTGCCCCTGATCGCCCGGGAGGAGCTTCGCCGGATGCGCGACTCCGACGATGTCGAGGAGATGATCTCCGAGAGGAAAGGCTGATGGAGGAGGTCCGCCTCGGGGCGGCGTCCGTCCGCATCCTGCCCGCCGTCCGCGGCCTGAGTTCGGAAGCCGCCGCCGTGCACGATGCGATCGAGTCGATGCGGCCATCCACCGTCGGGCTGAGCATCGGGGCCGAGGAACTCCAGACGCTCCGAACCTACGATGGCGGACCGCTCGGGCCGGAGAACTTCGAGGAGGAGATCTACGTCGCCGGCCTGTCGGCATGGGAACCGCCCATCAAGCCGCCCCCCTGCTTTTCCGAGGCAATCCGGACGGCGGACGCCCGCAAGATTCGCGTGGAGGCGCTCGACATGGACGACGTCACGTATACGGAAAACTACGTCGACTGCGTCTCGGCGCTCGAAGTCGTCTTCCAGGGCCGGCTCGAGCGCAAGCTCCTGAAGAAACAGTTCCAGGCGACGAACCCGCGCGACTTCGTGCTCGAGTGGGATGCGGAGGTGAACGGCTCGCCGGGCTTCGCGCGCCTCCAGGCGCGGCGAGAGGCCTTCATCGCCTTGCGGCTCCGTGAGATCGCCGGATCCGCGTCCTCCGTCCTCGCGGTCATCGAGGTGGAGCGGGTCAACGGGGTGCTCGCGACGCTACGCGGCTAGCGGCCGACGTACTGCGACTTGCTCGCGTCGCCAAGATCGATCGAGTAGACGTTCACGCCGATCGACGCGACGTTGATCGCGGCGGTCCACGCGACGGCGTTGTTCGTGTTCGACCAGTACCAGACATCGGTCGACGTGCCCACGACGATGTCGTCGGGTCCGTCGCCGTTCACGTCCCCGGCGCCCAACGTGGTAATCGCATTCGCGGGCGTGTATCCGGGGAGCGCGCTGATGATCACGCTACCCGTCGTCCCGAACCCGGTGAGGATCCGGATCGTTGTGCCGAAGGCGATCGCGACCTCGAGGCCGGCCTGCGTCGTCGAGAAATTCCCCATCTTCACGCCGACGATCGGCGAGGGCGCGGTGTAGAACGCTCCCGTTGGCGTCTGGAGGCCGCCAGATCCGCCGAGGTACTTGAAGACGTTGTTGTTCGCCGTGCCGACGATGACATCGCCGAATCCATCCGCGTTCCGGTCATCCGCATCGATCGCATTCACGGTGCTCGTGTCGCCGGGACTCGATAGGCTGACGCCCGTGGTCCCGGAGGGCGTGGAGGCGCGAATGTACATCTGATCGGCGTAGAGCGTGTCGAGGTTCGTGTTCCCGACCGTATGGTCCATGTCCAGGACGCGGATCCACACCTGCTTGCCGGCGACGGACGACGGCAGGATGAACGAGTACGCCTGGTCCGAGGTCGCATTGACCCAGAACACCGTCGTGTAAGTACCTGTAGTCGGATCGTTGCCCACGATGTCGCTCGCGAACGCGACCGCGAAGTTGTCGCCTTCCGAGTTCGTGCTGTGGCGTCCCTCGAAGTTGAGCGTGAACGTAGTCCCGGGTCGGTTCGGGACTTGCGTGATGCGCCAATACTGTTCGAGCTCGCTCGCCAGGCCGCCCGTGGATGACCACGTCAGCCCGACGTTGTCGAAGCCGCCCGTCGTCGTGGAGCCGCTGCCCGCATTCTGCGTGCGCATCGCGATCTTCAGGTAGTACGTCCCGGGCGCGGGGACTTTCGCGCTCACGTCGATCGCGCTGACCGTCGCCCAGTTCGTCGTGCCGGTCTGTGCCGTCGACGACCACACCTGCTGCCCGAGCGTCGGGGCGCCGCTCGTCGTGTCGACGAACGCGTACAGGACGACGTTGCCGCCGCCCGTAGCCCCGAAGGCGACGACCTTCCAGTCGAGGTTCAGCTGGGCGGTAAAGGGCGGCGAACCGCTCGCCGTGAAGGCCTGGTAGAAGTATCCGGAGACGACCTGGCTGTTCACCCAGTTCGTCGAGATGGACGCGTATCCCCCGGGGTTCCCGCCGCTCGCGGCCCACGTGCCGCTCGCGGACGTGCCCGGGTCCTGCCAGTCCGCGTACGTCCATCCGCCCAGGTCGGAAACGAACGCCCCGTTTGTCGTGGCGCCCGACTGGACCGGCTCCGTGAACGTGTACTCGCGGACCTGTTCGTAGCTGTCGTCCGAGACGAACGTGTTCAGGTAGCTGCCCGAGGTGACGTTCCCCTTCTTGGTCACCTCGCCCTCCGCGAACCAGTCGTCCGTGATCCCGGCGTTCTGGAACTTCCCGAGCTTGTCGAGGTTCGGGTACCAGGTGAGCCGACCGCCGGCCCCGGCGACCGCGATGTCGTTGCCTCCATCGCCGTTGAAGTCACCGATCGCGACCGCGGAGATCGATTGCGTGCGGGAGTTGTCCACCGCGATCTTCGTCGCGGCCCCGCCTTGCCAGCTGCCGTCGTTCTTGTAGTACCACACCGCGCCGTTCGAGGCGCCGCAGATGACCTCCGGGGCTCCGTCTCCCGTGACGTCGCCGACGGCCAAGGCGTTGCAGTAGATGCCCGCGAGGTTCTCCATGACGAATCGCGTGAAGACGACGTTGCCCTGGGAATCCAAGTCCCGGCGGTGCAGGACGATCTGGCCGTTGCTGTTGTCGACGAAGATGCTGCTGACGGTGTCCAGGTCCCCGTCGCGGTCGAAGTCGATGTAGACGATCGAGATCGTGTGATACGACGTCTTGCAGGTCCCGGAGAGGCCGCAGTACTCGATCCGGTCGACCCGCCACCGGTCCAAGCCGTTCAGGTTCTCGTAGGAGTACGAGTAGTCCTTCGTGCCCCACGCGTTGTTCGTCGCCGAGTCGGTGCCCGCGACCACGTCCAGCTTGTATAGCGGTGCCACGACGACAAGCTGGGTCGCGACGTTCGCGTACGATTCGTCCGAGTCCCGGATGCTCGAGATCGTCAGGGCGTAGTTCTGCGTCCCTTCGACCCACGGGTCTTGGCTCGCGCGGGTGAAGTTGATCGCGAAGCGGTACACTCGCTGCACGCCGTTGATCGTGACCGCCGTCCCGGAGCACGGCGGGCTCACCGGGCAGATCGGGATGTTCGTGTCGTGGCCGTTCACGGGCGCGCGCATCAGCTGGGTGCCGCCCGCGTAGTCTTTGATGATGACGTTCCCGAAGACCACGTTCGTGACGGTCGCGTCCGTCGTGAACATCTTCACCTGGACGTACGCCACGTCCGTCGAGTTGAAGCGGCTCGTCGCTTTCGTGAACCCGACGTCCTTGAAGGTCTGGACCTGCGGGAAGTCCCGCATGTATCCGTCCTCGTCCGTGATCTGAACCGAGTCCGTCGTGTTGAAGCGGACCGCGCTCGCCGAGAACAGGAGGATGTCGAGCGTGTACTTCGCGAAGAAGTACTTGGGCGGGTGAGTGGGGACCTTGTAGTAGTTCGTGCCGACGACCGGGTCGGTGGGCGCGTTCAGTTTGAATCGGAACGTATAGATGTAGTATCCGTTGATGAACTCGAGGAACGTGAACGCCTGCGTCGACGAGGGCGTGGTCGCCGAGGTCGCGCCCTTGTTCGTGCCGTAGACGACCGGCTGCGAGGGGTACCCGCTGAACGGGTCGTACAGCGTGAAGCGGTCCGTGTCGAACGTGTTCTCGAGGTCCAGGCTGCCGACGACGACGATGACCTCCTCGGATCCGCGGAACGTCCGCGTCTCCTTGGCGGTGTACTTGAACCGGTCCCATTCCGAGGCGTTGAAGATGTTGTAGCCTTGCCGGCCGTTCCAGCGGAGGTTCGCGGGACGGCCCGTGCCGTTGGTCCCGCCGCCTCCCCCGCTCCCGGGCGGGCCCGGGATGACGTCGAGGACGATGCGCGACTGCGTCGCGTGTCCCGCCTTATCCGTCGCGTTGAACAGGACGATCGAACCGGCCCAATCCAGGTTCGGATACGGAGGTTTCATGCACGAGATGCCGCCGAGGGTGAAGATGCCGTCGCCCGAGACCTTGTCCGGGAACAGGCCGTCGTCCCGCATCGCCTGAGGCTTGGAACAGGGGTCGGGCGTGCCGTACCAGGCGGTGATCGTCGCGTAGACCGACTTGGGGTTCAGATCGTTGTCCGGATCCGCGACCTTCGCGAAGAAGTAGACGCCGAGGCCCGATTGGACGGGGTCGATCGCGTCCGTCGAGTAGAGGCCGTCCGCCCACTTGTCCACGAAGACCGGCGGGCGCGTCCCGGAGGGCGCGTTGACCTGGGACGTCCAGAGGATGACGCTCTTCAGGGTGTCGACGATCGTGATCGTGACGACGTCCGTCGATCGGAGCGAGGTGTTCTTGTACGCCCATCGCTCGCCGACGCTCCACACGCTGTCTTTCCCGTCGACGAGGCCGTTCGGGCTCCCGAGCAGTTTGTTGTAAAGGTGCAATCGGACGATGTCCGTCTTCGCGGGATTCGACGCCCGCTGCGACGTGACGTAGAGGATGGTCGGGATCGGCTGCAACGCCTCGCCGCCTTGGTGGGTGAGGGTGATGTTGACGCCGACCTCCGTCGACCCGACGTAGATCGGCACCATCTGCGACTGCAGGTCGAGGCGGGTCTGCGCGACCGGCGTGGGAATGCTCGAGACCCAAATGATGATCGTCGAGAACAGCACGACCGTCATCGCGAGGATCAGGATCGTCCCGATCACTTCGGAGATCCCGGACTCGTCTTCGCGAACGACGGTTTTCAAGGCGTGGCCTCCCGGTGGGCAGGGAGAATACGTTGCACAGCCGGGACGACGCTATATAAATTGTTCGCGGTAGTTACCATCCATCGAAAGCGTGATTCTCAGGGGCCGCACACTTAAGTAAACGGGACCGCATCGGAACGCCGTGGAGCTCACCGCGGCCGAGCGCGTCCTCCTCCACCTCCACGGATTCTGGAACGTCCCCGAGCCCGGACGGCACGCGACCCAGGCGGGCATCGCCGAGGGCGCCCGCGTCCTGCGGAGCCACGTCCCGCGGACGCTCCGGTCCCTGCACGACGAAGGGCTGATCGACTCGCGAGAGACGCGACTCCGCGGGCAGACGCGCAAGATCCGAGTGTACGCGCTCACGGAAGCGGGCGTGCGCCGCGCGCGGCAACTCCTGACGGATGTCGACGGCACGAGCGTCGAGGTCGACGGCCGTGCGACGACGCTCGGCGACGCGCGGAAGGCGTTCGGCCTGACGCCGCTCGCCGCGCTCGGCACCGTCGACGCACGGGGCCGCCTGACCCCGAGCGTGGCGGAGCTGGAGCGACCGTCGCTCCTCGGCCGGGACGAGGACCTCGCGGCCCTCCGACGCTGGCTCGCCGGGAGCGCGCCCGTCGCGGTCGTCTACGGCTCCCGGGGGATGGGAAAGACGGCGCTCGGATGGGCGTTCGGCGAGGCCGTGCCGAAATCCGTGTGGGTCGTCATCGAGGACGGCGCGCGGCTGGAGGATTTCGCGGAGTCCCTCTCGTCGGCCACGGGGACGCCGGTGGAAGCGCCGGACGATCCGGGGGACGTCGCACGGGCCCTCGGCCGCCCCTTCGCTGGCGGGACGAAGCTCCTCATCGTCGACGGGTACGGCGACGTGGCGGAGCCGATCGTCGAAGTGTTCGTCGGCTTCCTGAACGAGGCGGTGGGGACGAAGGCGAAGGTGCTCCTGCTCGCTCAAGAATCGACGCCCGCGTACTGCCGATTCTATGCGAAGAAGGACGTCGACCGAGGGACGGTGGTGGAGCGCCACCTCCGCGGCCTCGATCCCGAGGACTGCCGCGCGATCCTCGGGAATCCAGCAATCGAGGACGAAGCGTTGCGGCGGGTCTTCCTCCTGACGAAAGGATGCCCGCTCTTCCTCCGGGCGATCCGCGAAGGCGACGAGGCGACGTTGCGGGCGAACAGTCGCTTCACGACGGCGGAGATCCGCCTGCTGCTCTATTCCGGCGGGTCTGCGGCCTGAAGCGGCCCGAGCTGATCGATCGAGTCCATCATCCGTTCCGAATAGCCCTTCGTCCCTGCCTTCTTGCGGAGCGCGAACAGGATCTGGATCAACTCGCCGTCGTCCCCGCGCACCGCGATCGCCTGCGCGTTGCATTGGACCGTGACGCCATCATGAGCCCGGAGCCGGAGATCCTTCGGCGCCAGGGCGGGACGGCTCTTCTCCCTCGTCCAGGCGACGCTCGCCTCGGCCTCGGAGATGTCGAAGACATCGTGCATCCGACGACCGCGGACCTCGGACGATTGCCAACCGAGGAGCGCCTCTGCGCCGCCGTCCAGGTACAGGACGCGGAGGTCGCGGTCTACGACGACCAGGCCGTCCGCAAGCGCGGCCACGAGCGCCTCGAGCCGGCGTCGCTCGAGGTCGAGCTGGACGGCGAGTTTCGCCCCGTCGAGGGCGATCGCCACCTGGGCCGCGACGCCTTGGACGATGTTAATCTCTTTCGAGGTGAAGAGGTGCGGCGCGCGGGTGTCATCGAGCCAGAGGACCCCCAGGAATCGGCCGCGGGCCGCCAGCGGCACCACGAGCGCCGATCGAAGGCCGAGGCGCTTCTGGAGGAGCGGGGGCAGACCCGCTTCCGCCTCACGGGACGGCGCCTTCACGAGCGCCGGGAGGCGCAGCGAAATCAGGCGCTGCGCGAGCCGCGGGATCTCCGCCTCCTCGATCGTGAGTCCGTCGAAGGGAGTCGACCGCCCGCCCGGCGCGAAGGACGTGATCGTGCGGAACTCCCGGGCGGACGGATCGTAGCTCAGGATCGCGCACCGGTCCACCCGGACGAGGCCGGGCATCACGCGCACGATCGAGGCGAGCAACTCGTCCGTGTCCGTCAGCCCGCCGACCATCTCCGCGACCCCGATCAGCGCGGCGAGGATCTGCATCTCGCCAATTTCCTCCGGGTCGGGCACGCCGTGCCGATGCGGACGGACGCGATAAGAAGGTTTGCGGATGGTTATCATCCGGGACGGGTGCCGCAAAAGCCCTTTAGGGCCCGCTCACGTACGGGGCGCGTGGCCGCGACCCGCACGCTGCTGGGCGTCCTCGGTCTCGCGTTCGCGGTCATCGGGATCGGCGTCGCATGGGTCGTCGAGCCGCTCGCGGGCATGGCGTTCCTGATCGTCGGCGCGTTCCTGCTGATCCTCCCCTTCACCCGGCCGCACGACGAGGAATGAACGCTTAATAGGAAGGTTCGCGTGCGTGCCCCCGTGTACCGGGTCTTCCGGGTGCCGGCCGTCCACGCCCCCAAGGCGGACGTCCTGTGGAAGGACGACGTCGTGAGCCGGCAGAGCGTCACGGCGCGGGACGCGAAGAGCCTCGGCCTGCCCGGCGACGACCGGTACATGGTCGTGGAGGGTAGCGAGGCGGGCATCGCGCGCGCGGTCGAGCTGCTCAAAGACGTCGCGCGGCCGCTCGACGGCGCGGAAGCGGAGCGCGTCTACGGACGATTCCGGGCCCAGGACGAGGACGCGGCGTCCGGGATGGGACTGCTCTTCGGGCCGTGAGCTCAGACGACGACCCGAGGCTCAACCCTGAGGACGATCGCGGACCGCGGCAGCGGGTCGAGTTCCCGCTCGAGCCAGGCGATCATCCGCGCGGTGACGGTCCTCGGGTCGGCGAAGACGACAAGGATGCCGCTCCGCATCGCCACCTCCTCGTGGAGGTCTTCGACGAACCGGAGCGCGCGCTCGACGCCGGCGTGAAGGACGAGCGGTTCGAGGCAGTCGAGCACCAGGATCCCGGGGCCTCGCTCGTCGAAGAACGTCGTGGCGGCCGTCTTCAGATCCTGGAGCCGCCGCGGGTCCGCCGTGGCCATCCCGCCCCGCAGCGTCGTGACGCGCAGCAGGTCCCCGCCGTCGGGCGCGGTGTCCACGGGCCGAGAGGTGATCCAGAGGAACGGCGTGCGGGCGTCCGCGAGGTGGTGGACGAACGGCACTACGTTCTCCGCAGGGTCCTGGGCGAGATAGCCTAGGCCCTGCTTCAACAACGACGGCCCGATGAACACTCCCCCCTAATTGCACCTGCAAAAGGGCCATCTCATATGGAACCGGGGCGATTTAAAACCGGCGGTCCGCTCCGATGGACCGGGCCCTCCCGCCGTCCGCGGGGCCGCTCAGAGCGACCGAATCTTCTCGGCCACGAACGCGCGGACTTCAGGGTCGTCCGGGATCGTGAGGGAGCGCTTGAACCGCTCCGTCTTGTCAGGCAGATAGTAGCCTCGCGAGACGGAAATGAACTCGTTCGTCCCCTCGGACGTCTTCGCGCGCTTCCGCGCGATCTCGAGGAAATTGTTGCGCCCGAAGTTGACCTTCTCGGCCTTAATCGTCTCGAACTCCACGTCCACGTTGCGCCGGCTTCTGTCTTCGTATTCCATTCCGACTCCTCCGACCTCGAGGGAAGCCTCCGCCGCGCGCGGAGGGCCGCGCAACCGACCCATCCGATATAAAGATTCGCGGAGTGCGAGCGGACGCTTGTCTTTCGTGCAACCGCGTGCAACCGCGCGCCGAGCGAGCGGGGACCGCACCATTAAATATCGCGGGCTCCTCGTCCAGCGGCAAATGCAGTGCGTCCGATGCGGCGCGACGTTCGACGGGTCGTTTTGCCCTCGATGCGGCACCCCGGCGCCCGCGACGGCCCCACCCGCCGCGATTGCGGCGGCCCCTGGATGGCCGTGCCCGCGCTGCGGCACCGTGTTCCGGGGCCACTTCTGTCCGCGTTGCGGCTTGCCGACCGCGGCGTGGGCGTACCGGCCGCCCCCGAGCCCCTCCGGCGGGCGCTCCGTCCTCTCGATCCTCTGGACGCTCGCGATGGTCGGCTTCCTCGTCCTCGCCCTGACGGATTTCGCCGCGCTGCTCTGGAGTCCCACGATGGTCGTGCCCGGCATCCAAGGCATTCAATCCGGGGCGAACGTGAACAGCGGGCTCGACTTCGACGGCAACTGGACCTCCGACCAATGGGGAACGGGCTCGAGTCTCGCGTACCAGAGCGCGGGAGGGAACCTGGGCGGGTATCTCGAGACGACCTTGCCGACGTCCGGCGCACGCGGTTTCTGGTGGCAGGCGTTCGAGGTCCCCGTGGGCGCCTCGCTGCCGTTCGCCGCCGTCGTCCGACTCGACGTGCAGATCACGGGTCCGTTGACGTCCGGCCGGCTCCTTGTCTCCGTCGATTCGTCTCTCTCCAACCCCGACCCGCTGACCGCGGTCGGCATCGAGAACCTCACCGCGCCAATGGGGTGGACGGCCATGCCGCCGTTTGACGCCGACGGGCGCCTGCCCGCGGCGAACACGTCCTATTACCTGAAAATCGCCTTCATCGACCTCGCCTCGTCGGGCCCGGTGAACGTGGGCTTCGACAACATCCGTCTGTTGTGGACGACCGATGCGGGCGTCTTCCTCTACGTGCCGCTGCCGACGCCGGTCGTCGTCTACCGATCGCAAGACAAGCCGCTCTTCCTGGCGTACTACGGGCTGGTCGTCCTCGCCATCCTCGTCGCCGGCGGATACTACGCGTACGCGGACCGAAAGCGGACCTGGGACGCGATCCGCGCCCCCTTGCAATCGATCGGCACTCGACTCCGGAGCCGCAGCGCTTGGCTCGCGATCGCCCAGGTGTGGATGGCCGTGACGTTCTTCCAACTCGCATTCATCCTGTTGCTCGAGCTCGCCCAGATCTCGCCGACGTCCCCGATCGAGATCACGACGGCGAACGCGTGGGTGTTCCTCTTCGAACTCGCGAACGCGGGCGTGTACGAGGAACTCGCCTTCCGCGTCGCGCTGATCGGACTCCCGATGGCGCTCGGGTCGGTCGTCCTCCGGCTCCTCGAGGTGAGCCGCGGGGGCGCGGGGGCCGGGCCCGGATCCGCCGGGCGCCACGTCGCGGGCAGCCTGCGGTACCTCCTCGGTGGCACCCTGCGGGCCGATTCGCCGCGCGAGACGCTGGTCGCGGCGTGGGCGTTCCTGTTCGCGAGCTCCGCGATCTTCGGCCTCGCGCATGCGCCGGGGTGGGGATGGTGGAAGGTCATCCCCGCGATGGTCGCCGGCCTCGGGTTCGGGTACCTCTTCCTCCGACACGGCGTCGGGGCCGCGATGCTCGCCCACTTCGTGAACGACTACATCGACTCCCTGTACTTCGAGGGCGTCGGCGGGGAGGCGACCCTCCTGCTCACCGAACTCCTGGTGCTCGGCCTCGCGGTGGCCGGCGCCGGGTTCTTCGCCTGGTACTCGCTCCACGCCACGAAGCGGTTCCAGGAACTCGTGCGAAGTTTCCGTCCTCCGGTCCTGGCGCCTCCCGCCACCCCAGTCCCTCCGTACTCGGCAACCCCGCCGCCGGGCCTCCCGTCCTCGGAGTTCCCGCCTCCCGGTCCGCCCAGCCTGGCGTGGCCACCCGCCCCGACGTCCGCGGCCGCCGTGCCCGTCGCCACGGTCCGGGACCCGGCCCGCATCCCGCGCGACTACGCCCCGACGTACGTGCCGCCTCCGTACGGCTACCCGCCCGTGCGGTTCCAATGTCCGAACTGCGCGTGGGTCGAGGCCCGCTACGACGCCGGCCGCTTCACCTGCACGCGCTGCGGCCGGACCGCCTAGGGCCTGGCCTTCGGCTCCCGCGTGCTCTCGGCGACGAAGTCGATCACCGCGGACAGGTCGTCCGATTCGATCTCGACGCGGATGTCACCGAGCGGCGATGCCGCGCCGAAGCTCACGACCCCGACGAACGCGGCCTGCTTGCTCAGGTCCACCCCGGTCCGATCCCCGTGGCGGCCGGCGAGGAGTTGGCGGCGCGCCGTATCCCGGATCCTCTGGGCCCGAATCCGCTCCCGGAGCCGGTCGAGCGTCTCCGTCGTCCCGACGACGCGATCCGCGTGCACCTCCAGCACCGCGTCGGGGAAGAGATTGCGGATGGCGGCGGAGAGCTTCTCCGCGCTCTCGGTCGGCCGGAGGGGCGCCTCGGCCCGGACGCGGAGCATCGGACCCGATTCGCCGGTCCGCCTATAATTTTCTTCGAACGACGTCTCGTGCGCGACGAACCCTTTTTATTCGATGGCGTGCCATGGGCCCGGCGGATGCGCGAGGAGCTTTTGGCGTTCGTAAGCCGGCGCGGGACGCTGCTCGAGCCGGACGCGATCGACTTCCTCCTCGGCCAGCGGGACCCGATCGCGCCGCTCCAGGCGTTCCTGGAGAAGTGCTCCGAGATGCCGTTCGTCGTCACGCTGCACGACGTCGTCGAGGCGGGGACGATCGCCCGGCAGGCGGCGGCGAGGGTCCGGCCGCTCCCGGTCGAGGCCGTCGTGACCGCCCAGGTATCCGTGCCCGCCTCGTTCCGGCGGGAAGGCGAACCGGCCGGCGGCCGCGACGCCGACGTCCGGATCCTGAGGGACATCACGGGTCGCTCGACGTGCGAGGGCACGCTCGAGGACTTCACCCGCTACTTCCGCCACCGCTTCCACGTCCTTCGCAACCTGCTGCTCGCCCGCCGCGAACTGGCGGGGGCGCAGGACATCGCGAAGGCCCGCAAGTCGACCCGCGAGGTGCGCATCATCGGGATGGTGGCGGACGTCCGGACGACGAAGAACGGCCACCGCATCCTCGAGCTCGAGGACGAGTCGGAGACGGTCCCCGTCCTCGTGCCCTCCGACTCCCAGCTCGCCGCGGAGTCGGTCGTGATGGACGAGGTCGTGGGCGTCGTCGGGACCGCGAACGACCGCGGGCTCGTCATCGCCCAATCCCTCGTGCGGCCGGACATCCCGATCGCGCGCCCGTTCCACGGGACGAAGGAGCACGTCCGCGCGGCGTTCATGTCGGACATCCACGTCGGCAGCCGCACGTTCCTCGAGGACAAGTGGTCGAAGGTGTCCGCGTGGCTCGGGGGCGACGACGAGGTCGCCCGGTCCATCCGGTATCTCGTCGTGAGCGGCGACGTCGTGGACGGGATCGGCGTCTACCCGCGGCAGGACGAGGAACTCGCGATCGACGACATCTACGGGCAGTACGAGGCGCTCGCGACGATGATGGCCGCCCTGCCGGACCGGATCGCCGTGGTCATGAGCCCGGGGAACCACGACGCGGTGCGCCCGGCCGAGCCGCAGCCCGCGTTCCCGACCTCGATCCAGAAGCTCTTCGACTCGAACATCACCTTCGCGGGCAACCCGTGCCTCCTCGGCATCGAGGGCGTCCGCATCCTCTCGTACCATGGGCGGAGCATGGACGACCTCGTGTCCGCCGTTCCGGGGCTGAGCTACCACCGACCGATCGATGCGATGAAGGCGATGCTGCGCATGCGGCACCTCGCACCGATCTACGGGGGCAAGACCCCGATCGCCCCCGAGGCGGAGGACCACCTTATCGTCAACGAGGTCCCCGACCTCTTCGCGACCGGCCACGTCCACTCGGTCGGCGTCGACGCCTACCGCGGCGTCGTGCTCGTGAACTCGTCGACGTGGCAGGCGCAGACGCCGTACCAGAAGATGCGGAACATCGATCCGATGCCCGCCCGCCTCCCGATCGTCGACTTGGCGACGGGACAGGCGATCATCCGGGAGTTCTGACCGCGGGATAGGTTCATCGACGCGGTGCGCGTTCGGCGGCGCGTGCGGATCGCCGCCGTCGGGGACGTGCACGGTCCTCAGGGCCTCGACGCCCTCCGAACGGACCTCGAGCGCCTCGGGCCGACCGACCTGTTCCTCTTGGCCGGCGACACGACGGACCGGAACGACGTCGA
>DASPZJ010000040.1:0-13822 GCA_035636315.1 Thermoplasmata archaeon | reverse complement strand
GCGCGGTGCGCCTCGTCGAAGACGATCAGGGAGACGTCCTCCAGGGAGATCCGCCCCGCGCGCACGTCGTTGCGGATGACCTGCGGCGTCGAGACGATGATCTTGTTCTCCCGCCACATGAGCTCGCGGTCCTCGGGGGCGGTCGCTTCGCCGGTGAAGAGCTCGATCCGATCGACGACGAGCATGTCGCGCAGCGAGGCGGCGTGCTGTTCGACGAGCGGCTTGGTCGGTGCGAGGAAGAGGATCTTCCCGCCCTTGCTGCGGAGGACTTCGCCGATCACCATCGCGGCGACGACCGTCTTCCCCATGCCCGTCGGCAGGACGACGAGCGTGGACCGCTCGAGGCATGCGCGGGCGATGTTCACTTGGTACGCGCGCTCCTCGACGGCGCCCCGGCGGAGGAGCGGGTGCGTCACGAACACGGCCGCCGAACGCCGGGAGGCGCGAATAACCTTTTCGACTAGGTCGCCGGACGCCGACGGCGACGGAGGCCGACGACCGCGACGATCGCGACGAGGATCGCCGCGGCCACCAGCACGATGACGAGGAGCAGTTCCGTCGAAATCCCGGAGATGCGCACCTGCACGTCGAGCGAGGCGGTCGCATTCGGATCGCCGACGGCCGTCGCGGTGATCGGGAAGGAGACGAGCGCGCCCGATGCCGCCGTCAACGGGACGTCCACATCGACCCGCACCGCCGCATCGTTGTCCGGCGCGAGGCGCACGACGTGGCCCTGGAGCGGCCCGGCGGGTTCCCCCACGACGGTCGCGCGCCAGCCCGCCGGCAGGACGGCGTCGAGGCGGAAGTCCGTCTCGAGATCGCCGACGTTCGCGACCTTCAGGCCGATCCGCACGGTCTCGCCCGCGGCGCCGTCGTAGGGGCTCGACGACCCGAGGAGGAGCGCGGCCCGTCCCAGGCCCGCGGACGCCACCGCGACATCGTCGATCCACCAGCCGGCCGCGTTCGCCATCACGTTCGCGCTCACGTTGAAGCGCACCTGGAGCGTCGTCGGCCCGGTGATGTTCGCCGTCAGGTTGAACGACGTCCCTCGCCACGTGAGGTCGCGGCCCGTGTAGTGCGCGAGCGGGATCCACGGCCCGCCGCCGTAGCTTGCCTCGACGTACGCATCGTCCGTGTCGTTCGACCTGATCGGGAGGACGGGCACCGACCGGCCCGTGAGGTCGTACCGGCCGTAGAAGATCAGGAACGTCGGCCCGGGCATCACGCTGACCGCGGGCGAGGTGAGCGTGTGCCACGCCGGAGGGAAGAGGCTCGGGAGCAGGGTGGAAACGTATCCGAAGCGCCACGCATGGGTGCGGCTGTGCGCCGCCCCGTCGGGGTCCGTGTCGTTCACGATCTCCCAGCGATGCGCGTCCGTGGAGAGCCCGTTCAGCGTCCAGCCGTCGGGGCCCGCTTCGACGGCGTCACGGAACTGGAACGTCGTCACGAGGACGTGCGCCGCGCGTTCGTCGTTGGTCGGGATCTCGTCGTTCGCACCGACGAGGCTGGCCCGTACGAGGTACCGACCGGCGGCCGTGGGCGTGAAGTTCATGAAGAATGTGACCGTCGTCTGCGCGGCGACGGCAGGACGGGTAAACGTCTGCTGGGCCACGCGGGACGCCGTCCCGACGGCGTCGCGGTACGCGGCGACGTCCAGCGTGACATCCGACGCTTGCGCGCCGTCGTTGCGCACGTCGACCGAGACGCCGACCGTCGACCCGACGGCCTCGAGGAACGGGAGGCGGATCGCCGACACCGCCAGGTCCCGCGTCACCTCGCGCGCGATTGTGGCGGTCATCGTCGCCCCGCTCGCGGAGATGTCCCGCACCCGCCATCCGGTGTCGGACCCGGAATACGCGCGGCTGTCCGGATCCGTGTCGGGCCCCCAGCCCGGCAGGGTGTCGTGCCACGGATCGCCGGCGTCGGTCGGATGGTCGCCGGTGAGGCCTTCGTCCGCCTCGACGAGGTCGAGCCACCGATGCGTGTCGACGTCGTTCGAAGTCCGCGAATCGTCGACGTGCCAGATCAGCAACCCGCTGGCGGGCAAGGCCGTGTCGAAGCCGACGGATTCGCGGTTCTCGATCAAGAAGTATTCCGAGGGGGAGGCGCCGGGAATCGACAGCCGGAAGGCCTTCCCGGAGGTCTCGACCTGGGCGACCGACGTGTCGATGAGCGCGGTCGTCACCTCGGTCGGCGCGATCCAGCCGAGCCGGATGCGCGACCAGGCGCTCATGTCGGCCGGAGACGTCCCGGCGGGCGCGCCGTTCCAGGAACCGCCGGCCATGATGTCCCAGATGCCCGCACCGTCCGAGGACCCGTCGGTGTCGTACAGGTCCGGAAGCCCGAGGTCGTGGCCGAACTCGTGGGCGACCACGCCGACGGGGGAGTCTTCGCTCACCATCGTGTATCCGTAGATCTGCACGCCGTCCGCCATCAGCGACTGCGATCCGGGGACCGTCGGGTCCGCGTCGAGGACGGCCCAGCGGTGGGACCAGACGAGGTCCGAGCTCCCCCCGGCCTCCTGGCCCCCGCCCGCGTGGACGATCGTGATGTGGTCCACGACCCCATCGCCGTCCGCATCGAACTGAGAGAAGTCCACCGTCGAGTTGGCGAGCCGCACGGTCTCCGTCACCAGCCGGTAGATCGGGCCGTTCGCGTCGTCCGGCGGGTTCGATCCGTCCGCCCCGTAGTCCGACATCGGGTGGACGCTCTGGAACCACGTCGCGATGACGGTCGCCTGGATCGTGAGCGTGCCGAGCGACACCTCCGAATAATAGGCGTGCATCGACTTCGCCCCAGAGGAGGCGTCGTTGAAGACGCCGTCCACGAAGGCCGGCGTCTGCGTGGCCGGGACGTCCGTGAACTGCACGAGGAGGACGAGGATTCGAACGGTGCCCGTCGTCTGCGTGGGGCCGGGCGGCAGGATCGGGTCTCCTTGCCTCGTGGCGCTGGGCCACACCTGCGCGCCGGGTTGCGGGGGCATCAGATGGGGACGCGATTCCTGGGGCGGCTCCCTGCCTGCGGGAGCCTCGCGCGCGAACGCGAACGGAGCCGGGGCGAGAAGGAGCGCGACGAGGACGAGGGGGATCGCCGCCCGCATCGTCGTTCGCGATGAGGGAGGTTCATATGAACCTTGACTCGCGATTTTCACCCGGCACGCGTCACGCCGATTATCTCCTTCGTCGGGAACCGTCCTGCGGTCGACTACGGGATCCGATGAAGACCGAGGACCTCGAGGTCTCGGTCGAATCCAAACGCAGTATTGATCGACTCCTGCTCCATGAGCACCTTCGTCGTGCAATCCGTATACGAGATCCCCGACAGAGCGTAGCGACGAAACTCCCGATCGACAAAGGGCTCAATTTCCTCGGATACATGAAGCACGCGGACATTTGGGGACTCCCTTATCCAGGTCAGGACGGCGAGTGCCGTGCGCGCGCCGGCCCGGTAAAGCAGAAACGTCAACGTCTCGTCAACCACGAAGTTCGAAGTGTACAGGAGGCGATAGGGTAGCTTTCTTTGCGAAAGCCCGTGAAATACCTGCTTGGCGGCTGCGTGGTTCTTGTCGTTCTTTATCGCCCTGGCGATGAGGGCACCGGAATCGAGAAATAACTTCATCGTTTTTTGCCGTACAGAGTCTCGTCCACCTTCGACGAATCGGTCGCCTTCTTTGACTCGAACGTCTTCGAGAGGTCGAAGATGGGATCCCAAGAGAGGTCCCCTTCCATCGCGGCCCATCGACGAAGCGCCTCCCGGGTGGCCTCCTTGAGCGTGATTCCCTTGGCTTTTGCTGTCTTGACCACGAAGTCGTACAAGGCTGAATCCACCTCGGTCTGGATGATCCTCTTCGGAATGGTCACGAACATGCGATCTCTGAATGTCTATTTACATCTTCCGATTACATGTAGCGAAAGACACCGACGGGGTCGATCGGGGTGGGCACCAAGGAGCTCGAGGCGGATCACAGGGTCGCCTTGTCGAACGTCCCGGGGTCCGCGCCGAGCGGCTTCGTCGCGTCGATCCCCATCTTCGACGTGAAGCCGTCCCGTCCGCTCGGGTCGATCGACGAGCCTCGGACGTCGTGGAGGACGACGAGCCCGCGGTCCGCCTGGAACCGCGTCGCGATTGCCCACTCGACGTCCCGGTCGTCGAAGATGTCGATGTCCTCGTCGACGATGACGACCCGCTTCATCGAGGTGTGCGCGCCGAACGCCGCCATGATCGCGTTCTTCGCGTCGCCCTGGTGCTGCTTGCGGATCGAGACGACGCCGTGGAGCCAGGCGCATCCGCCTTCCGTCAGGCGGACCGCCTTGACGTGCGGCACGGCGCGGGAGACCGCCTGGTAGATGACGGGCTCGCGCGGCATCCCCATGAACATGAAGTGCTCATCGAGCCCGCCGACGATGATGTGGAAGATTGGGTCGTCGCGGTGGTAGATCCGCTCGACGACGAGGACGGGCTCCTTCCTCACGCGATCGTACGTGCGGACCGCATCGACGAACGGTCCCTCGTCGTGCGTCTCGTTGACCAGCCGGCCTTCGAGGACGTATTCGGCGTCCGCAGGGACCGTGAGACCGCTCTTGATTCGCACGACGTCGACGGGCCGCGTGAGACACGATTGCGTGAGGGCCGAGGCGATGCGGCTCTCATCGACGCCGTACTCGACCGACGTCCCGCCCGCGAGGAGGTTCCACGGGTCGAGGCCGATGCACACGGCGACCTTGAGCTCCTCGCCCGCTTGGACCGCCTCGTTGTACATGTGCCGCAGGTGCCGCGGGACGATCCGGCACGCCCCGCGATTCTTGCCGAGCAGAAGGATCCGGTGGAACGAGAGGTTCCGTGCGCCCTTCCACTCCGCGACCCAGACGCCGGCCGTGATGTACCGACCGGCGTCGCGCGGGAACAGCTTCGGGACCGGGAGATCGAGGAGGTTCACGTCGGTCGATGAATGCCTCAAAAACGGGGCGCTGTCGACCAAACGCGTGTCCATCGGATGGGTCTGGGCCTCCATGAGACGGCCGAGCAACGTCTCGTTGGGGGTGCGAAGCGCGGCCGCGACCCGGTCCCGCGTCGACCAGAGGTTGCCGACCGCCTCGGCCCCGTCGAGCGAGCGGAAGTGGACGGGCCGCCGCGGTTCCCGCACGAGGATGCGCGTCGCCTCGATCTCCCGGCTCGTGTCCGCTTCGATCCGAAGGACGTCGTCGGAGAACCGTTCCAGCCACTCGCGCACCGCCATGCAAGGACCTCTGGTCCGCGAATCGGGTCCGCCTCCTTAGGCGTTGCGGGCCTGCACGGCCCCGGGTGCGCCCCATTGGGCGCTCACCGCGGATGGAGCGGAGGTGGCGATTGATCCGGCGGTTCCACTGGGGGCGGTTCGAGCGGCCCGCGCTTCCGAGGCCGCCTGAGGAGGGTCGCCGCCACGATGAGCGCTGCGATTCCGGCGGCAAGCAGGGCCAAGATGATGGCCCACGTCCCGAGCGGGACTTCTCCTCCGGTCGGTCCCGGTCCCATGGATGGCCGCACAGTCATCGCGATTTCCCGCGAATTGTCACTCGTGTTCGATTCCGTCGGCGTCACGTTCCCGATCACGATTCGGATCGTGTGCTCTCCCACCTCGACGGCGAGGAACGATTGCGAATACACGGTCGTCGACGCGCCGGTCGCAAGGGGCTCGCCGAGGACGACCTGACCGATCGCGACCGTGGTCCCGTTCGGCCGCTCGTCGTAGACGTCGATCGTCGCGGACTCCGCCGTCGCCCCGCCGTGGTTCACGATCGTGATCGAGACGCTTACAACCTGGCCCTCGAGCGGACTCGCCGGGTCCGTCGACGTCGCGCTCGGCGTGAGGTCCGGTTCCGGTCCCGTCGGCGTCGGCTCGGGCCGCACGTCGATCGTCAGCGATGCGGTTCCTTCGTTGCCGCGCGCGTCTCGCACCGTCACGGTCGCCCGATGTGCGCCTACGTCGGGGTAGACGTGGATCGCGGTCGCCGGGATTTGATTCGCGGTCCCCGCGCCATCGCCGAAGTCGAAGCGGTAGGAAACGATCCGTCCCAGGCCCTGGTCGTGGCCCACGCTTGCGGATGCGTCGAAGTGCACGCTCTGGCCGACGATCGGATGCATGTCATCCGCGGTCAGCGCGGCCGTCGGTCCGCCCGGGATCGCGGCGGCGACCGCGAGGATGAATAGCGCGATCGACCAGACGACGCACGCGATCCCGGCCCGCTCCCGGAGGGAGAGCGGCATCCACCACGCCCGGCCCACAGATAGTAGGGCGTCCCGCGGACCATAAACGTTTCTGGGACACTTCTTGCGAAACGCGACGCGGACGTCCGTTCTCATGTTCCGGGACCACCGTGCCGATCGTCCGAGGTCCCGCCGATTTCGTGCCGAAGAAGTCTTTATACGCGCGTTCGGTTCGGACGACCGTGGGCCTCGATTCCGCGAGGAAGTTCGCGCTGCACAACGCGGTCCTGCACGACGGCAAGGCGGACGCGAAGGCGGTCCTGGGCCGACTGCTCGCAGAGGATCCCTCCCTGCGAAGCCGCGCAGGCGAGGCGGCGACGGAGGTCGAGCGGATCGTCGCCGAGGTGAACGGCCTCGCGCCCGACGCGCAGCGCGCCCAGCTCGCGCTGATCGCGCCGGAGCTCCTGGAGCGCACTCGCGCCGACGTCGGCCCGAAGGAGCTCCCGCCGCTGCCCGGCGCCATGGACGGCAAAGCCGTCCTGCGACTGGCGCCGTACCCGAGCGGACCGCTCCACATCGGGAACGCCCGGGCGTTCGTCCTGAACGACGCGTATACCAAGAGGTACCACGGCCGCCTGCTCCTCGTCTTCGACGACACGATCGGCTCGGAGGAGAAGCCCCTCCTGCCCGAGGCGTTCGACCAGGTGAAGGAGGGTCTCGACTGGGCCGGGGTCGAGTACCACGAGGTCCTGTACAAGAGCGACCGCATCCCGCTGCACTACGAGTGGGCGGAGAAGCTGCTCGCCACGGGCGAGGCGTACGTCTGCGAGTGCGACGCGGCGACGCTGCGGAAGAACCGCGAGGCGAAGCACGCGTGCGCGCACCGCATCCAGGACGTCGACGAGACGATCGCGATGTGGAAGGCGATGCTCGACGGGGAATACGGCGAGGGCGAGGCGGTCGTCCGCCTGAAGACGGACATGGCCCATCCGAATCCCGCGTTCCGCGACCGCGTCCTGTTCCGGATCGCGGAGCGGGAGCACCCGCGCGTCGGGACGCGGTACCGCGTGTGGCCGATGCTCGAGTTCTCCTGGGCCGTGGACGACCACCTGCTCCGGGTGACGCACGTCCTGCGCGGCAAGGACCTCGTCATGGAGGACATGATGGAGGCCCGGATCTGGGACGTCCTCGGGGTCGAGCACCGCCCTGCGTTCGTCCACTTCGGCATCCTGCGGTTCAAGGACCTCGAGCTCTCGAAGTCCCGGTACCGGAAGGAGATCGCGGAAGGGCGCCTCTCGGGGATCGACGACCCGCGCACGTGGACCCTGCAGTCGCTGCGCCGGCGCGGCATCCGGCCCGCCGCCCTCCGCGCGTTCGTCCTGTCGTTCGGGTTGAGCCTGAGCGACATCGAGGTGCCGGCGGAGACACTGTACTCCGAGAACCGAAAGCTGATCGACAAGGAGGCGAACCGCTACTTCTTCGTCCCCGATCCGGTTGCGGTGGAGATTGCCGGACTCCCGCCGATTGAGCGGGTGCGGGCGCCGCTCCACCCGGACTTCCCGGGCCGCGGCGTGCGCGAGATCCCGGCGGGTCCGAAGGTCCAGGTGGCCCGCGAGGACTTCGAGAAGTTCCGCGGGAAAGAGGTGCGGCTCAAGGACTTCTGCAACGTCGTCCTGGACCACCGTGCGCGATTCGTCTCGATGCAGAACAGGGATATCCCCAAGATCCAGTGGGTTACTCACGGGATCAATGTCCATCTGGTCTTGCCGGACGCATCCGATTCGCCAACGCCGGAGGCAAAACGGGGGCTCGGCGAACCTCTCGTCGCGACCCTCAAGGTGGACGACGTCGTTCAATTCGAGCGGATCGGATTTGCTCGGATCGACCACGTGAGCAAGGCCGAGGTCCGCGCGTACTTCGCGCACCGATGACTCGCTCCATCGCGCACGGAGTTTCACTTTCATCGGTCCCTCCGGATCGAGGGTTCATCTTCCCGCGCGATTTTACTCAACTGAGTAAAATGCCGCCACGGCGATCCGTCCGTCGCGCACGTCGCCAGAGGGACCGATCCCTGGTCGGATACATCGTGACCTGGGACGTGGACAGCGGGGATCTCCTGGAGTGCACCCGGGTCCGCCGCTTCGTGTTCGGCCACACGGTCTCCGCGAACGGGAAGACGTACCGATATCCGGGGTTCGTAAAACTCGATGGAGTCCGGTACCTCGGGCAGTCCGTCGTTTTCGCGGCCCGGTACCGCCTCGATGCCATCCGGGGATTCCTGCGAGCGAACCGGGTCGAATACGTCGTGTCCAACGCCACCCTGGGATCGATTTTACCCAACTGAGTAAAAGGCTCCCGTTTCGCGGCTTGAGCGCAGGCACGCTCCGCATTTTACTCGAATGAGTAAAAACGCTCCCGCTCGATGGGACCGCGTCCGGTGAATCCTTTTCTATCGCCCCTGCTTCCCCGCTTCCATGGCCCGTTTCGCGAAGCGCGTCCTCTCCATCGAGTCGTCTCCGACGGTCCGTATCAGCGAGCTCGTCACGGAGATGAGAGCCCGCGGCGAGAAGGTCGTCTCCCTGGCGATCGGCGAGCCCGACTTCCCGACGCCGGCGCATATCGTCGAGGCGGCGAAGAAGGCCTTGGACGACGGCTACACGAAGTACACGCCGGCTCCGGGGATCAAGGAATTGCGGGAGGCGATCGCGGAGAAGTCCCAGAAGGACAACCGAATCCCCGCGAAAGCGGAGAACGTGATCGTCGCACCGACGAAGCACACGCTCTTCCTCACGTGCATGGCCCTGCTCGACCGAGGCGACGAGGCGCTCATCCCGGATCCCGGCTGGGTCTCGTACGGCCCGATGGTCACGCTCGCGGGAGCGAAGCCCGTGCCCGTGCGCGCCGCGGACGAGGACGGCTTCGTCCCCTCCGCGGAAACGGTCGCGGGGGCGATCACGCCACGCACTCGGCTCCTGATGCTCAATTCCCCGTCGAACCCTGGCGGCTCAGTGTACTCGCGCGACGCGATGCGGGCCCTCGCCGACTTGGCGAAGGACCGAGACCTGATCGTCGTGAGCGATGAGATCTACGAGAAGATCCTCTACGATGGCGAGCACGTCTCGCCCGCGTCTCTGGACGGCATGTTCGACCGGACCGTCACGGTGCACGGATTCTCGAAGACGTACGCGATGACGGGATGGCGGCTCGGATGGCTCGTCGCACCGATGCCGCTATTCAAAGAGATCGTGAAGGTCCAGGAGCACACGATCACCTGCGCGACCGCGTTCGCGCAGAAGGCCGGCGTCGCCGCCCTCCGAGGGCCGACGGCCCCGCTCGAGGCGATGGTGGCGGAGTTCCGCGCCCGAAGGGACCTCGTCATGAAGGAGGTCGCGAAGATCGACCGACTCTCGACGGATCGGCCGCGCGGGGCATTCTACGTCTTCCCGAAGGTCGACGCCCATCTGGACAGCGCGACCCTGTGCGAAGGGATCCTGAAGGAGGCCTCCGTCGCGGTGACGCCGGGCAGCGCGTTCGGCGAAGCGGGCGAAGGCCACATCCGCATCTCGTACGCGGCGTCGCGCGACACGATCACCGAGGGCGTGCGGCGGATCGGCGAGGTCTTGTCCCGTCTCTGACCCCCAGCGTATCCGCGGCGAGAGCGAGATCTCCGAGCTTCCGGCGGAACTTACCGTCTCCCACTCGTCATCTTGTAGAGCGAGGGAGGGGTCCACCGCCTCACCACAAGGCTCGAGAGGGCGAGGAAAGCCGTCAACGATCCGATGCCGATGACCGCGAAGGTGACGGCGGCGGATTCGCGAATCGCCTGCTCCTGCCAATAGAAGTGGGACACGGGAAGTCCTTGAATCGCGGACGCCGTTGACACGGCAAGCGTGGCGACCGACCCCAGGAAGACTATCCCGTATCCGATGCCGATCGCCGTGAGTCGGGAGCGCGCGCGGCGTTCGGCTTCCGGTCCCGAGTGCTCGTCGAGCCCCCTAAGCCAGCGCCCGGCAATTCCGAAGGAAGCAGGGAGTGCCGACAGGGAGAGGAATGCGAGCGGTGAGATGTATCCCCACGGCTCCACGGGGCCGAGACCGTTCGCGAGGAGGACCGTACCGAGGAGCGTCAGACCGCAGCCGAGGTTGGCGAGCGCCGACCAGAGGGCGCGGTTCCACGTTCTCCGACGAACCAAGAAGACCGTGAGAAACGCGGTGACGATCCAGAGGAGCCCCACGATCCACAGGGCGCCGAAGGCTGCGGTGATGGCCAATGGCTGCGGCGGTCCGAGCAGCACGCCCGGGAGGGTCGCCGCACCGACGGCGATGAACAAGGCCATCGGTAAAGGGAAAGTGTACCAAGGAACGAACGGCGCGATGACCATCGCCCAGAGAGACGCCTGAAGGGTTCGAGACACGCCCTCTGCGGCGGTCGCGTCATCCCGGCGCGTCAAGAACAGACGAATCCCTCCCGCGCCTTGATCATGCGGTCCGCTCTAAAGAATATTCGGACGGTGCTTGCCTTTGGTCGTGCGTCGGCGTGGGCTCTAAGCGTTCCCCTCGCGCGTCTCCAGGAACTCGACGACGGCTTGGTGGCCCTTCTCGCGTGCGTCATCGAGCGGTGTGTTCCCGCCGTCCCGCGTCGCGTTCAGGTCCGCGCCGCGGTCGAGGAGCATGCGCACGATGTCGAGGTTCCCGTGCGCCGCGGCCTTGTGCAGGGTCGTGTAGTTCGCCTCGCTCCGGATGTTCGGGTCCGCGCCCGCCGCGAGGAGGACGCGGACGACCTCAGCATGGTCCCCCGAGACCGCGCTATCAACCGCGGTGTTCTGGAAACGGCTCGGAGGCTTCGCGTTCACGTCGGCGCCGTTCGCCAGGAGCACCTTCACCGCCTCGACGTGGCCGAAGAACGCCGCGAGGCCGAGCGGGGAGAAACCCTCTTCCTTCGTCGCGTCGTCGACCCGGGTCCTCGACTGCCCGAGGATCGTCTTGAGCCGCCGCGCATTTCCGACGGTCGCGGCCTCGTACAGGTTCAGCGCGTCCTCCGGCGTGCGCTCCAGGAGGATCTTCAGTGCGTCCGTGGCGCCGTAGAACGCGGCCGTGAGGACCAGCGTCCCGTTCGGGGTGCGCGTCCGCAGGATCAAGGGATTGCGGTCCAAGATCGTCCGTACCCCCGTTGCGTCGTTCTTCTGGACCGCCGCCAGCAGCGATTCTTCGTCCGTCATCGTCCATTTCCCCCGAGAGGGAGACGGATGCGGTCCCGACGCTATGAACCTTGCTTCGCTTCCGTCACGTCACGACCTGCGTCTCGCCGCACGACGGGCACATGACCTCGATCGGCCTCTTGCTCGTCGTGATGTCGATCGGCTTGCCGCAGCGGCGGCACATCACGGTCATCGGCGATCCGGGCGCGGCGCGGACGGGCCCCTCCGGAGGCGGGGCCGGCGGACCTCGCGGGCCTCCGAGCATGCCCCCGCCGGCCCGACGCCACATCGCGAGGACCGCGACGAGCAGCAGGAGGACGAGCAGCGAGAGCGCCACCGCATACGCGGGGATGCCGCCAACGTCCGTGGACCAGAACGAGCCCGAGGGTCCGACGTGGACCGTCGTGAAGCCCCCGGCTCCCGTGTTGAACTCGTTGACGATCAGCAGGAGGTCCCCCGAGCCGAGGCTCCGCGGCACCGTGAGGAAGAGGTCCGCCGCCCGGTCCGTCGTGATGGCGGTCGCGCCGCTGGCGCCGAAGAGGGTCGCTCCGAACCGGAATTGCGACGGCAGGCTCGAGGTCCCCTTCGCCGCGACGCTCACGTGCACCCGGATTGTCTCACCGGGATTGTAGGAGGTGCGATCCAGGGTGATGCTCATCACGTATCCGCCGGCCTGGGAGATCGTGAGCGCACCCGTGGCGGACCGGCCGTTGCCGGACGCGGTGACGGTGAACGTGTACGCGCGGCTCGCCGGGTTCTTGGTGTCGTACGAGAACCAGGTGTTGTTCGTCGCGGCCGAGGCGACGGTCGTCCCCTCGAAGTCCACGACCGTGTACGTCCACGCGGGATTCGTGATCACGTTCGATCGGAGGCCGAAGTACGCCGTGACGCGTTCCCCGGGGTTGTACTCCGAGCGGTCGAGGGTGAGCGCGACGTAGCCGGCCGCGACCTCCGCGTGCGCGGTCGTCGTCTGCGAGAGCCCCGTGTCGTCGCTGACGGTGAGCCAGAACCACAGGGTGCCCTGGTACGACATCGGGATCGCGTACGAGTACGAGGCCAGGCCGTTCGAGAGCGTCGCGAGGACCGGCCCGAACACGCCGTCGCGCACCGTCCAGTCGTACGTGTAGTTCGCCGGACCCGGAGTCCGGTAGACGATCGCCGTCGCGGTCGCATTGTCGCCGCTCACGTACGAGCTCCGGTCGAGGACCAGGGTGGCGCTGAGGACGTCCGCCGGGACCATCCCGCCGGACGACCGGGCGGTCGGCGCGGCGAGGACCAGTACGGCGGTCAAGATTGCGATCGCGATTCCCAAGGCGAAGGCGCGAGGCGCGGGGCTCCTCGCTCGTGCGGCGGACCACATTTCGACGTCCCATCCCATTGTTTTGCGGGGGCGAGGCCCCGCGGACGGGGCGTCATCATGTCTGACCTACTTAATCATTTGGTCGGCTGGTTGTCCGACGCGTCTCCCGGACGTCGTCGAGGTTCGGTACGCCTCACGGAGTCCCGGGCCGCGCCGGGTTCCCGTCCCGCAGCTGCGCGAACAGGCCCTCCGCGCGCTCCCGCCACGGCGCCGCGTCGGTCGCGCGGCCCTGCGCCTCGTACAGCCGCGCGAGCTCCTCGAACCGCGACGCGAGGGAGTACGGGTTCTCGAGCTGCGCGATCATCTCGACCGACTCCAGGAGGTGCGCTTCGGCCTTCGCCCACTCCTTGCGCTTCGCGAACACGAGCCCGAGGTTCGCACGGGCGGCCGACATCAGCACCGGATCGCCGATCGTCCGCGCGAGGTCGAGCGCCTGCTCCGCCTTCGCCGCGGCGGCCTCCGTCTGCTCGAGCCGGAGCAGGTTGTCGGCGGCGTTCGCGAGCGCGTACGAGGCGAATCGCACGTCGCCCGTCCTCATCGCGACGTCGGCGGAGCGATCGAAGGACAGCGCGGCGCCGCGGGCGTCCCCCTCCCGGCTCTGCACGATGCCCAGGTTGATTTGGATCGTCGCGTCGTCCCGCGTCCCCCGGCGCACCAGGCCTGCGGCCTCCGTGAGCCGGATGCGGGCGGCGGGCAGGTCGCCCCGCGAGATCAGGGCGGCGCCGAGTTCCGTGAGCGCTCGGACCTTCTCCCGCGAGCTGTCGGGCAGGAGGTCGGCCGCTCCCGCGAGGTGGACGAGCGCCGCCGGGAGATCGCCGAGACGCCGTTCGACCGCGCCGAGCGACCGCATCGCCTCGCCTTCGAGTTCCCGCAGGCCCATCGCGGACGCGTCGGCCACGGCGCCTTCGAGGGCCGTCCGCGCCTCCGCGTATGCTCCGAGGCGGGTCGCGATCCGCCCGGTCTGGATGCGGGCCCGGAGGCGCGCGTCCGGCGTTCCGCGGACGGCGATCCCCTCCAGGACGCGCCGCGCGTCGTCGAACTTCCCGAGGAACATCTGCGTCTCCGCGAGGATCTCGTCCAGC
>DASPZJ010000039.1:0-4749 GCA_035636315.1 Thermoplasmata archaeon | reverse complement strand
AGGAATCCCGTGACCTCGGACGCGGGCGAATCGCTCCGGACCGGCGAGAAGTCCGGGGGCAAGCACCGCGCGTACCGCGGCTCGAGCAGTCGGCCCTCGAGCAAGACGATCGCCGCGCGGTCCGTCTCGCTCCGGATGGGACGGCCCGCCGCCTGGAGGACCTTGTTCACGGCCGGGAACACGTACGCGTAGTCGTAGCCTTTCGCCGACCCGAACTTGCGCGAGTAGTAGTCCTTGAGGGCCTCGACCTCGACGTCGGGCGGGCTCAGCGGCAGTCCGACGACGATGACAGCGGTCAGGAGATTGCTCTCATAATCGACGCCCTCGCTGAGGGAGCCGCCCTGTACCCCGAGGAGGAGCGCGCCGCCGTCCGCGCGGGCGAGCCGCAACACGTCGAGCGCGCCGTCCCGCTGCGCTTTCGTCCACTCCGGGCGCTCGATGAGGAGTCGCTTGCGCAACCGGGCGCCGAGGATGCGGCGGTGGGCCTCCCCGAGCTGCTCGTACGACGGGAAGAACGCCGCGACGTTCCCGGGGGCGCCGAGCGCGATCGCCGCGATCTCGCGGGCGATCCGGTCGTGCATCCCTTCGCTCCGCCTCGCGTATTGCGTCGTCAGATGCGGGTGGACGAGGAGGAGCCGGTTCGAGCGGGGGAACGGCGAGCCGTACGTCCGGATGACCCGCCGCCGGGCGTGGATACCGAGGAGGTCCGCGTACATCTCCGCGGGGAACAGGGTCCCGGACATCAGGACGCTCCCGTGCACGGCGTCGAATACGCGCTTGCTGAGGAGGCTCGGATCCATCAGCCGGATCGCGAACTTCCCCTCCGGGCCCGGGACGACCAGCCGCAGGATGCCGTCGTCGTGGTCCCGCCACCGCGCGAAGAACTCCGCGAGGACGGGGAGGCTCGAAGGCACGCCGCGGCGGGACGCCGCTTCGCCGGCGAAGGCGAGGGTCTCGACGAAGTCCGCATAGCCGAACGTTCGGCCGAGGGTCTTTGGGAGGCCCGCCTCGACCGCGTCGACGAGTTCCTCCTTCCGCGCGACCCGCTCCGAGCCGAGGGCCAGGAGGAACCGCTCGATCGACTTCGCGACGCCGACCAGCTGATGCGCGACCTCGCCGTCGATCGACCGCGCCTCCTTCGCCCCCTTGAGCAGATCCTGCACCGACAGGTCGCCGCCGAGGTGCGCACGGATCCGGTCCGGGAGGTTGTGCGCCTCGTCGACGACCAGCACGAGCTCGTCCAAGGACCGTCCCAGCCGCGGAAGGAACCGTTCGAGGATCTCGCTGAAGACGTAGTTGTAGTCGCACACGACCAGGTTCGCCCGAGCGGCCGCGTCCATCGCGACCTTGTGCGGGCATACGCGGCACGCGCCGCTCGCCCGCACGAGTTCTTGCACGTGGAACGTCCGCTGCAGGACCGCCGCGACGACGGCCGTGTTGTCGCGCGTGAAGAACGCGCACGACCGCGACTTCACTTTGAGGTCGCAGAACTCGTGGAACGCACGGCCGAACGACGGTGCGCCCTCCTGGAGGCACATCGATTGCTTCGCGATGAGGTCGACCGTAGCCACGTGAGGTCCCTTCGCCTCGATCCGCCGCACGGTCTCGATCGCGATTCGGTGCTGGCTCTGACGCGACGTCAGGAAGAGCACGAGCTTGCCCGCGTCCATCGCGTACTCGAGGGAAGCGACGAGGGCGACCGCGGTCTTGCCGATGCCCGTCGGCGCGTGGGCCAAGAGGTGGGACCCTTCCGCGATCGTGCGGCGGGCATCCGCGAGGAACGCCGACTGGCCGTCGCGCACGCGGTCGAACGGCCACGGCATCGAGGTAGGGCCCGCGGCGAGCGACGCCGGCTCCGGCTGCTCCATCGCCTCCATCACGGGCCTCGACAAGGTAAGGGTCTCGAGGCGCCCGGCGTATGAAGGGGTTCCGGGGGGAGAGGGCCGAAAGTACCGGTGCATCCGCGGCAGACTCCGTCCCGACTCGGACGTCGCCGCAACCGCCGCGCGACCCACGGCACGAAGACAATCCTAAATATCTAGGGCCCGTGCCGGGACCGATGCGAGGACCGTACTCCGATTACGCGCCCCCGCCGATCTACATCACCAAGGATCGCTCGGGGCCCCGGCCGGGCGTGCGGTTCAGCCGCACGGAGCTGTTCCAGTTGCTCGTCGCAATCCTCGCCTTGAGCGCAGCGCTCACCCTCGCGAACGTCAGCGCGTCCCGCGGCTTGATCGGTGTGGGCCAGCTCGGCCTCGTGATCGGCCTATGGTTCGTCAGCGCCCTGGTCGCCGTGTCGACCGGCGTCGGCCTCCACGAGATTTCGCACAAGATCGTCGCCCAGCGGTTCGGCCATTGGGCCGAATTCCGTTACAGCCTCCGCGGCCTTGCGATGGCATTCGTGTTCGCGTTCTTCGGCTTCTTAATCGGAGCGCCGGGCGCGACGATGGTTGCCGGCTACGCGACCCCGGAGCAGAACGGGAAAATCAGCGCGGCCGGTCCCGGGTCCAACCTCGTCATCGGGACCGGGTTCATGCTCGCGGCCGCGGCAATCGTCCGGACCGCCTCCGTCACGAACGTCGTCGCGTTCCTCATCACCACGATCTTGGTGTTCGCCTGGTACATGAACGTCATCCTGGCGGGCTTCAACATGATCCCGATCTTGCCGTTCGACGGGGCGAAGGTGTGGGTCTGGAACAAGGGAGTGTACGTCGGCATCGTCGTCCTCGTCATCCTGCTGTACCTCGCCGGCGTGAACCTCGGCATCACGGCCTTGTGATCAGCGGTTCATGATGCTGGCCAGGTAGCCCGCCCCGAACCCGTTGTCGATGTTGACCACCGCCACGCCGGGCGCGCAGGAGTTCATCATGCCGAGGAGCGCCGCCATCCCATCGAAGCTCGCGCCGTACCCGACGGACGTCGGCACGGCGATCACCGGCGCCTCGACGAGACCGGCGACGACGCTCGGCAGAGCGCCCTCCATGCCCGCGACGACGACGATCACCTTCGCCTTGCGCAGGAGGTCCCGCCGATCGAGGACGCGGTGGACGCCCGCCACCCCGACGTCGTACAGGCGGGTCACCTTGGACCCCATGAGCTCCGCCGTGACGGCGGCCTCCTCCGCCACCGGGACGTCGGACGTGCCCGCGGTGACGACGACCACGGAGCCCCGGCGCGAGGCGGGAGGCGTGCCCACGGCAATGATCCGGGCCGCCTCGAGGTACGTGACCCGCTTCGTCTTGAGCGCTTTCTTCACCCGCGAATAGACCGCCTTCGAAGCGCGCGTCGCGAGGACGAGCCGGTGCGAGGCGCTCATCCGCCGCACGATCTCGACGATCCGCTCCGGCGTCTTCCCCAGGCACAAGACGACCTCCGGGAACCCCCGCCGCAGATCGCGATGGGAGTCGATCTTCGCGTACCCGAGGTCCTCGTACGGCAGGTCGCGGAGCGCGGCCATCACCTCGCCCACCGACGTCTTCCCGGACTTGAGATCGCGGAGGATCGCCTCCACCCGACGGCGGTCCACGGCCTCACCGGATCTGTTCCCACTTCTCGAGCTCGAGGACCGAGCTCAGGGTGCCGCCGCGTTTGATCTCCTCGCGGATCCGGTTCTCCCGCTCGAGCACGTCGAGGGCGCGGTTCGCCATCTCGACCGCCTGCTCCCGCGCCACGACGATGAGGCCGGACTCGTCGCCGACGATCCAGTCGCCCGTGCGGACCTTTTGCCCGCCGCACTCGATCTCGCTCCCGATCTCCCCGAGGCCTTTCGGCTCGCCCGCATGGGGCGCGACGTGGCGGCTGAAGCACGGGAAGTTCAGCTCGAGGATCGTGTCGAGGTCCCGCACGGCGCCGTCGATCACGACGCCGGCTACGCTCTTTACGATGCACGAGTGGCTCGCGAGCTCGCCCCAGACGGCGGTCGGGCCGCCGCCGACGTCGATCACGATGACGTCCCCCGGCTTCGCCCGGTCGATCGCCTCGACGGGCTTCGCCCAGTCCCCGTCGGCCGTCTTCACGGTGAGGGCGCGGCCGACGAGCTTCGTGCCGTGCCGGATCCGCGGGACGAGCCCCGTGATCACGCCGCGCTTCTGCATCGCGTCCGCGAGGTTCGGGGTCGAGACCTTCCGGAACGCCTCGACGACGTCCGCGTCCGTGTACTTCTTGAACAGGCCCGTGGGGATCGCCTTGCGGGTCTTCATCGCCTTCTTGATCGTGCGCGTCGCCTCGACGACCTTCTCGGCCTTGATGATCGCGCCGCCGACGATGACGATCGACGCGCCCGCTTCGAGGGCCTGCGCGACCGTCTCGGAGTTTAGGCCCCCCGCCACCGCGACGGGCAGCGACGTCGCCTTCGCGACCGCCTTGAGCTCCTGGAGCGGCGACTGGGCGATCATCTGCTCGTCGATCGAGACGTGCATGTTCAGGTAGTCGACGCCAAGCGCCTCGAGCTCTTTCGCCCGCGTCGGTTTGTCGGCGACCCGCATCAGGTCGACCATGATCTTCGCGCCGTACCGCCTCGCGGCCTTCACCGCCTCGAGGATCGTCGCGTCGTCCGTGACGCCCATCACCGTGACCACGTCGGCGCCCGCCTTCACGGCGATCTCGACCTCGAACGCGCCCGTGTCCATCGTCTTCAGGTCCGCGACGACCGTCTTGCCAGGGAACGATTTCTTGAGCTGGCGGACGACCTCGATTCCCTCGGACTTGATGAGCGGGGTGCCGGCCTCCAGCCAGTCCGCGCCGCCTTCC
>DASPZJ010000038.1:0-8777 GCA_035636315.1 Thermoplasmata archaeon | reverse complement strand
CGTACATCGCGATGACGCCCGCGCCAAGTTCGCGCCGCGCGTAGTCCTCGGCCGCCGCGACGAGCGCGCGCCCGAGCCCCGAGCCTTGTTCGGTAACGCGGACGGAGAGCAGGCCGAGGAAGGCCACCCCGTCCTCGCTGCGCTCGAGGTGGACGCAGCCGACAATGTCGCCATCGCGCAGCCCGAGGAGGACAACGCTCGCATCCTTAGCGAGGAGCGCAAGGAACCCCGCCTCGTCGATGCGCGGGCCGGCGATGAGATCCGCCTCGCTTGTCCAGCCGCGGCCCGTGGCGTCGCCACGATAGGCGCCGTTCACGATGGCGGCGACGACCTGTGCGTCCGAGGGCACGGCAGGGCGGAAGGTGATACGCTTGGCATCGGCCATGGTGGGACATGCGACGCAACGTCGTTTAGGCAAAAAAGCCGATGGGCGTTCCCTCGTGCAGCCGGCGACATGGCCTGCGCTTGCAGAACTTGCGGGAGAACAACCTAGCGCTAGGCGGCACCCCGCCGGGAGCATCCCACCATGAGGTGGCCTCTCGTCGACCTAGTTCGACGCCAACGGGTCCGGTGCGGCATCGGAAAAGCCCTTAGTCACTCGTGCCATGCGGTTTCACAATGGCAACGTCGATCGAGGACCTTCGACGCGAAGTCGGCCGCATCAATTGGTGGCATAGCATAGACCTTGGGAATGGAATCGTTACCCCGGGCAACGCCGACAACGTCACGACGCTCCAGAGGCTCGGCATGCCTGCTCGACTTGTGGGCAAGACGGTCCTCGACATTGGGGCCTGGGATGGATTCTATTCGTTCGAGGCTGAGCGACGAGGAGCGGCTCGTGTGCTCGCCACAGACTCGTTTTCATGGGGCGGCGGGGGCTGGGGGACGAAAACCGGCTTCGAGTTTGCAAAGAGAACTCTCGGCTCGAAGGTCGAATCCCTCTACATCGATGTACTTGACCTGTCGCCAGATCGGATCGGTACGTTTGATCTCGTCCTGTTCCTCGGGGTTCTTTACCACATGAGGCATCCGCTCCTTGCCTTGGAGCGAGTATTTGGCGTGACCAAGGAACGGCTAATTCTCGAGACACATGTGGACCTCTTGTGGAACCGGCGCCCGGCCATGGCGTTTTATCCGAACGACGAACTTCACAGGGATTTCACAAACTGGTGTGGCCCGAACCCGGCCGCCATAGAAGCAATGTTGCGGACCGTGGGATTTCGGAGAGTCGAGCGAATTTCCACGTTTCCTTCGCGGTTCCACAGGCTCGCCTTCGCCCCGCACGCTGCGAGGAGGACCGGGAACCGGCTTCTGGCGCAAGTCCAACAATGCAGGATGGTCTTCCATGCCTGGCGTTAGGTGCGCGGGAATTTGTGACCTAGCGCTCGTCGGCACCCCACCGAGTCGCGTCGCGCCGGGAGAGGGGTCTCACTTTAGGAACCGAAGCGCCACGTCTGGAGTCTCGAGGAATCGCGAGAGTTCGTGGGCTTCCTCCTCCACTTTCGTTCGTAACTCTTTGCTCAAGGAGTTGAACATCTTCACGTCGAGTTCGAGCTTGCGAGGAGTGCGCTGATAGGACCATGCCCCGGCGACGCGACCGTCCACCAAGACGACGGGCGCAAGCCAACCCGCATCCTTGTAGACGCGCGCGTAGTGGGCCCGGTCGACGAGATGGCTCCGTTCGTCATGGCCCAACAGGAAGGGATCGAAACTCGGGAGCAATCGCACGGTCTCGTGATCGCCTCGCCCCCGTCCCAGGTCCGGGAGGTCCTTCGCCAACAGGAATCCGCGACGGCCGTCCCGGTCCACCTCGACGAGCTCGTCTCCGAGGCGTTCCATCGTCGCCCGAATGGGCCGCATGTGGATCCCGGACCACATCCGGAGGTCGTGCGCATCCGCCGGGCCGAACGATTGGAGGTACCGTCGAACGAGCGCCTCCTCCGCTTGCTCCGTCGGCATCGACGGCGGGTCGTGCAGCCATCGATCGACTCTCGCGAACGTGATCTCCTGTCCGGCATTCGGACCAAAGCACACGAGGCCTCGGACGACCGCGGGCCTCACGAGATGCCACGAGAGACTCGATCCCTCGGTCTTCCGTCCCCACCCTCCGTCGGTCCACTCTTCCCATTTCGCGGGGAGCCGCTTCGCCAGATATTCGGCGAGCTGATCTCGGGTGAGCGGTCCGTCCTCGAGGGCCTTGAGCACGAGCGCGGTGGTCTCCTCTTCTTTCAGGCCGAGGCCTCGGATCCATCGTTGGTGGTAGGCCAGCCGCGTCGGCATGAGAGCGCCGAGGACGGCGGGGAGTTCCCTCGACGGATGAAGATGCAATGCGCCGCGCAGCGACCACGTCTTGACGATCGTCCGCCGCTGCACGAGCGCCCCCTGGACGTCGTCGATCGTCAGCGGGCGGATGCGAGCCCAGAGGGCGATCCGGGCCATGCTGGCGACTTGCGCCTGCACTCCGCAGACGTCGCCAACGACGTCGGCGAGCCGGCCTCGGGGCGCCCGACGATCCAGATGGTGCCGCTTCACCCGGAACGCCGCGATTTGGGCGGGGGTGAAGAAGGGCCTATCACGTCGGTTCGTCACTCGGAATCCAACCACGCCGAACCGGGCCCAAGGTCGTAAACGTTTGGAGACCAGCGCGTCGTGTCCGGGCCCATGGTTGGCCTCCGCCCGATCGCTCATCGGTACGCCGCGTATCAAGACCGATAATTACCAGCAACGGATTTATCGAACCCCGTGCGCGTGGGTGAACCATCGTATGGGGAGCAGCGTGCCTTTCGTAGCATTAGCGATGCTGACGGCCACCGTTTCGGCCGCGTCGGAGAAACCGAAGAAGCCCGGGGACGCCTTGAGGCCTCCCTCCAAACCTCCGGGCGCCTCCCGGCCGGAACCCCGCGAGCTCGTGGCCTTCCTTCAGATGAACCCGGAGGAGAAGTTCGACATCGAGGCGATCAACGCGATCGATGCTCCAGCCTTGGTCGGGGAGACCCACGGCGACAAGCGAGTCCTGCGCGAAGTCCTCCGGACGGCCGAAGCGCTGTTGCCCCGGGTCCGCGCCGAGACCGAGGACCCGCTCTTGGTCAGCGCGATCTTGCGCGCGAAGACCTTCGACTGGTATCAGCGCAGTCCCTCGGATCCAAGTTGGGTCGGATCGATGCCGCTTCGGTGGGGCGGGATCTTCTTCGAGTCCCGAGTCCCCGGCGGCCGGCTGAGTCGAAAGCTCTCCGTCCGGCTGACGATCCTCATTAATCAGTGCGTCGAGGCGAGTGGCGCTGTCGCCTTCCTTCGTGCCGGGGTCGCGGGGATTTTTCGCGGCTCCGCGATGATGGCGAAGATGGTCACCTTCACCCTCGGTTCGAAACGGCCGCGGCTCACGCAACAGGTCGCGCAGGCGTACCTCGACGACCTGGCGGCGACCGCGCGCCGCGGAGACGCATTCCTCCCGCTCGAGCGGCTCAGCGACCTCGCCCGACGGAACGGATCGTCCGAGGTCAGCATGACCCTCGCCGAACTCTTCACTCACGACGCCGTCAACGTCCTGACCGTCCTCGATCCCCGCTTCCATCCGGGGATGAGCGCGTTGACGATCCGCGTGGTCCCACCCAAGAACCCCGACGACGCTGCCACGTACGACCTCATGCAGGCGGGTGGAGGTCCCCCGAGGGAGTCAAGGGCCGCGGAGGCCGCGACGGCCGAGCCGATCCCCGCGTCTCCCTGGGAGCGGACGGAGATGACGAAGAAGGACTGGCTCGTCGTGCTGAAGGGCCTCGAGAAACGGAAGGCGCGGCTCGAGGCGCCTCCCCGCGAGAATCCGCGCGATCGCGAATCGTACCTCGGCCTGAGGGAGCTCCTCCTCACCGACGCCTCGGGCCGCAAAGCGTTCATGGCGGTCCACTGGAAAGGGAAACCGAGCGGCCTGACGCTGCTGTGCCAGCTCCTCTCCGACGGCAACCTCGTGCCCGAGGCCGACACGGACGGAGACTATCTCGAGGCGGAGCTCGATCATCCCGACAAGGGGCATCCGGACCGCCACGCGAAGGACGGCCAATGGAACATCGGCCACGGATGGACCGTCGTGCGCGAACGTGCGGACGGCGGCGTGAGGACCTATCGGGCCGAGAGCAAATCGGCGGACTGACGGACCGTCGCCGTCAACACTTGGTATACGTCGTCGTGATCGAGGACTCGAGGCAAAACCGGCTGAGCGAGCGCACTCTCCAGGATCGCCCACGTCGAATCGGCCCGGACGCCTCTCGGTGCAATGACCAGGTTGAAGAAGTTCAACGCGGAAGCCCGCGGAGCCTCGCTGATCGCCGTGGGGATCGGGAGTCCGCACGACCATACCAGGAGCTCGAAGATCAGGTTCAGGGTCGTGTTGCGCGCCTCCGGCGTGGTGTTGCGGCACAGCAGCAGCGTCCGGCTGGTCGGGTCCGTCATGATGCGGGTCGCGAGGGTCTCGATGGCGGGGAACGTGAGGTGCTTGTGGATGCCGCTTCCGAACGGCATGCGACTTTCCTCCTCGGACCGGGGCGGCACCTGGAGGAGGGCCATCTCGCCGGCGATCTGCGGGTCCCGGCGATCGAACTCGTTCATCGCGCGATAGACCGCGTCCAGGTTGATCCGACCGGATCGGAGCACGTCGGTCCGTGCGACGGCGGTGTGGTTCGCGAAGGTCGGCCTGCCCGCCTCGTCGGGCGGTCCTCGGGTGATCCCGGACAGCAGGATCTCTCGGCCGCCGCGCACCGGGTGCATCATGTGCAGGTCGATCGGGTCCTCGGTCGATTGGGCGATCGCGCCGCGGATCGGGGTGTAGTGTCCGCGCAGGTAGGGGTCGTACAGGCCCGCGTCGAGGCCTTTCGAGACGGCCCTCGTGGTGTAGCCGACCCCGGGGAGCGCCCCGTAGATCCAGTGGTCGAACTCCACGACGCCTCCGTCTGTCGTGCCCTGACCGGAATCTGCGCTTCCCATGGTGAAGCCCGCTTACGCCGACCGAGCGAGAGCCTGAGCCTGGAACTTCTCCGCCTCGAGGATTTCGTCGGGGATCTTGTGCGCGATGTCTCGGAAGTGTTCGATGAACTCCACGTACTCGTCGTACGCGAAGTCCGGTTCCCCGCCGCCTTCCGGTGCGAATCCCGTGCGGACGATCTTCGGCTGCCCGACCGGCTCCATGCCCTCCTGCTGCTCCGTGCGCACCCAGCTGAGGAAGTACGCGGACTTGTCCATGCTGACTCCGGCGATCTTCCCGCCGCGGATCTGGGAGAGGGTTTGCGGCACGAAGACCCGGAGCAGCGCCTCCGCGTATTCCTTCCGCTGGCGCTTGCCCTCGGGGAATCCGCGGTGCAGGCCGAGTCGCGCGAGGACGTCGTCCTTGAGGGTGTCGAACTTGGCGAGCACGAACGCAGGGTAGATCCTCGGGGCATCGGCCTTGACGCCGGAATCCTTCAACCGGTCGTACTCCTGCTTCTTGTACGTCTGAAACGCGACGAGCAACTTCGCGACCGTGCTGTCGTACCGGAGCATCTTCTTGTACGCGGCCGTGTCGACCTCGGTCGTCATCTTGCTGCAGTCGACCAAGACCACGACGACGACACTCTTCAGGAGCTGCTGGATCAACGGCCTCGACGCGATCCCGGTGTCGATGAACTCCTCGATGTCTTCGCCGGAGACGTCGTACGCGGAGAACCGGAGGGTAGAGAACGGCTGGACCCAGTTCTGCTGCCGGATGTAGTAGGGCAACTTGCCGACGACCTTCCGGAGATAACCGAAGACGAAACCGAGCTCCGTGATTTCCTCCTTCAGGGTGGCGCTGGGGAAGCGTCCGTCTTTCATGCCTTCGTAGACCGCCGACATGAGATTCAGGGATTGGATTGGCGCGTGGAAACGGAAGTCGTCTTGGACGCCGGTACCGTACTTGACCTGGGCCGAATACAGGAGTCCCAAGAACGTCGTCTTACCGGAAGCGCGGTCCCCGAGTAGTGCGCAGGGCATGACGGCGGGATGACCCCCCGACCGTACTTAATCCTAATCCCAACGTTATCATCGTCGCGACAACCCGAGCGCGGCGAGGCGGCGAATTCACTCCCTAGCGTTCCTCGCAATCTCCCAGAAACATTCGAGCAAGGCGAGGTACTCGTCCTTGGAATAATCCGGCTCCCAACCGCCGCCCTCGCTGCGCCGAAGCCGAATCCGCTCCCGGCGGCCCGGTGTCGCCGCATCCGTCCGCACCCAGCTGAAAAAATACGAGGGCGTCGTGAACGTCGCTCCGCGATTCCCCCGCGCGCGGACCCGCGCCACCGCGTTCGGCAGGTTGTGATCCAGGAGCGCGTCCGCGTAGGCCGTTCGAGGGCCGGTCTTCTTGGCCTCGGGCGGCGCGCCTTCCACGTTGGCGGCGTGTAGGGCCTTCGGATCCACGGAATCGAACTTGGTGAACACGAAGATCGGGTGGAGCGACCTCCGGCTACCACGTCCGCGCGAACCTTGCATGGCCGACAACAGCGCGTCGACAGCGCCGTCGTACTTTCCCACGGTACCGAGCTGCCGGTCTTCGTCCGGGAGGGCGAGCTTGCGGCCGTCCACCAGGATCGCAATCGCGTCGCTATCGAGGACGTCTCGCAGCATCGCATTGGTGAGGGAACTTCCTTTTCGGAATCGATCCATTTCGTCCTCGAGATTCCTGAGGAGGACGAAGCGCAACGAGGCGGGGGCACCGGGCGTCCACCCTCGCGATCGAAATCGTGACAAGATCCCCAACCCCGACTTTCGGAAGCCGAGGTGGAACGTGATCCCGCGAATGCCCTCCTTCGCGGCGGAATCCGGGAAGCTCCCCGACATCACCTGCTGGAAGACGCCGGAGATCTCGTCGATCGATTCGAAGGCGACATGAAATCGAAAGTCATCGGCCCGATCCGATCCTGATTTGACCTGCGCCGCGTACAGGAGCGCGAGGAACGTCGTCTTCCCAGAATCACGGTCTCCGACGATCACGATGTTGGGCATCGGCAGCGGTCTCTTCCGGACGCGCCCTGCGGCGGGGCGGAGTCGCGGTCCTCGTGGATGAGCTTTTTGGAGGCCTCGTTCGAGATTGTTCGAAGGCGGTCGTACTAGCGATCGCTCGAGCCGCATCGTCGATTCCGGCGGCGGATTCTGGTTCACCAGGGGCGCGTGACGAGCGCACCGCCAACCGTCACTCGCCTTTGGTCAAACCTTTAGTGGTCCGGCGGAGTGGGTCCCCCGATGCTCGCCTACGATGCCGCCGGCCGGGGCGACGGCCCCGTGATCGTCCTCGTGCATGGCTGGCCCCTGATCCGCACGATTTGGTCCGAGGTCACGCCCCGCCTCGTCGCCTCGGGATTCCGGGTGCTCGCTCCGGACCTGTCGGGCTTCGGCGAAAGCCCCCCGCTTCCGGGTCCTAGCCATCGGGTGGAGGGCTACGCCGCGGAACTGGCGACGTTCCTCGAGGCCGTCGGGCCTCGTCAGTCCGCGGTCGCCGGGCACAGCTTCGGCGGGTACGTTGCGCTCGCGCTCGCCGAAATGAGGCCGGATATGGTCGGTGGGCTCGGCCTCATCGCGTCGCGGACGGGCGCCGACAATGACACCGTCCGCCGTGGTCGGCTCGAGACGATTGAAAAGGTCCGCGCGGGCGGGACGAAGGTCCTCCTGCCCGGCCTCGCGGAGAAGCTCCTGGGAACTGGCGGCGCGGTGGCGTGGCGGCCGCGAGCGAGCCGGATTATCGAGCAGGCGCGCGCCGATGGCGTGATCGCGGGTCTCGCGGCGATGGCGGCGAGGCCGGACCGCGCCGCCGTGTTCGACAAATTCTCCGGGCCGCGGCTCGTTGTCCACGGGAGCGCGGATGGCCTGATTCCGGTCGCGGAAGCGGCGCAACCCTTGTCGGGTCGGCCGCCGATTCGCGCGATCCTGCCGGACGTCGGGCACATGCCGATGTGGGAATCCCCCGAGGCGACGGCGGACGCGATCGTCACGTGGTCGAAAGCGCTTCGTCCCTGAATGGATCGCGTCGTTCCCGCTCACGTCGGGTCGCCGAAGGTCAGGTAGTGCCACGGCTTCCGGACCTGGTCCGTGAGGTCGATGAACACGTGCTTGATCTCCGTGTACTCCTCGAGGCTGTAGACGCTCAGGTCCTTCCCGAACCCGCTCTGCTTGTACCCACCGTGCGGCATCTCGCTCACGATCGGCAGGTGGTCGTTGATCTCGACGGCGCCGAACCGCAAGGCGTTCGCGACGCGGTGCGCCCGCTGCACGTCCTTCGTCCAGACGGACGAGTACAGTCCGTACACGACGTCGTTCGCGGCCTCGATCGCATCCTCCTCCTTCGAGAACCGCTGCACGCTGACGACGGGCCCGAAGACCTCCTCCTTCGCGATGCGCATCGACGGGTCCGTATCGACGAACGCGGTCGGCTCGTAGAACCAGCCCTTGTCGAACGTCTTGCCATGCGGCCGCTTGCCGCCCGTCGCGAGCTTCGCGCCCTCGTCCTCGCCGATCTCGACGTACTGCTCGACCTTCTCCCGTTGCCTCTGGGATACGAGCGGTCCGAGGTCCGTCGAACGCTGGAGCGGATCTCCCATGCGGACGGTCTTCAGCCGCTCGAGGAATTTGTCCTGGAATTTCTTGTACGCTCTGTCCTGGACGATGAATCGCGCCGCCTGCGTGCAGTCCTGACCGCCGTTGACCATCGACGCGGCGACGGCGCCTTCCGCGGCGGCCGCGATGTTCGCATCCTCGAAGACGATGAACGGCGCCTTGCCGCCCAG
>DASPZJ010000037.1:0-22972 GCA_035636315.1 Thermoplasmata archaeon | reverse complement strand
CGCCGGAGCCCAGGGCCGGATCAACGGGCTCGTGAACGGGACGCAGTTCGTGCGATCCGGAAGGTCGCCCGCGCAGCTCATGGGCCCGTCCCGTCGCGTGCGGTACGCGGCCATCGCCTCCGGGACGCTGGTCGCCATCGTGATTGCCGCCCTCCTGTTCGTCCCGGTCCCCGGCCCGACATCTCCGATCTCCATCGACGGCTCCTTCGCCGACTGGGGGCCGGTCCCGAAGTTCGACGCCGCGACCCAGGCGACGAATCCCGACATCTCCATCGCCCAATACGCGTCGCTGTTCGATCGCGACTCCCTCTACCTCTTCGCCTCGACGCAAGGGTTGACGTTCGGCGATTCGGGCGGATTCGACGGCGCATACTTCCTAATCGATGCGGACGGAAACGCGTCGACGGGCCTGTCGTTCGACGGGATCGGGGCGGATTCGGTCGTCGACGTGTTCGGCGGGAATCACTCGCTCGCCGGTGCGCGCATGTACTCCTTCCCAGCCGGGGCCGAGGTCAATTGGAGCCAGCGGCAGCCGCGAGGATCCGTGTCGGCGGCATCCTCCGGTCAAGGCGTGGAGGCGAAGGTCTCGAGGTACGACATCGACCGATTCGATCCCGCAAACTTCCGGGTCCTGGTGTACATGGACGACTTCCGCGGGGAATCGAGTCGCAGCCTCGCTCGTCTCGGCCCGGAGGGCGGAGCCGTCCTCCTCGAGGTGTCGTCCTTGACCTCCGTCCTGAACGCCGGTCCGACCCCGCTCTTCACGATCCGGGTCCGCGCGCTCGGCATCCCGGCCGCCACGACGTGGGCCGCATCGTCGATCCAGTTGAACGCTACCCCCGGCGTCTTCGTATTCCTCTCAGCGGAATCCGTAACCTTGACCCAGGGCCAGCCGGCTCCCGTGATCACGGCGTCGGTCTCGGCCCCGGGATTTTTGCCCGGGCAGTCCGTCCAGGTGGACGTGACCGGGGCGTCGGCGAGGGACGGAGCGTTCGCCCCGCTGCCCGTTTTCGTGCACGGCGGGCCCGTCCGCGCCTACTTCGTTTCCTCGCCGTCCGTGGTGCGGATCGACGGCCTCTTCGCGGACTGGGTCGGACGGGACGTCCCCGATTCGGACCCAAGTCCCGTCAACGATTCGAATGTGAACATCGTCCGGTACGGCGCGGCCGTGGACGCGTCGACCGCCTACTTCCACGTCGCCGTCGCGGGCGACTTGCTCGAGGGCGCGGTCCCGGAGCGGATCGTGCCGTGGCCTCCCGGCCAGGGAGGAAACACATCCGGCCGACCGATTCCTCTTCCTCGCCAGACGGGGGAAGACATCCTCCGCGTCTACATCGATCTGAACGCGACGGACACCGCGGGCACCTGGATCGGCGGGATCTACGCCGACTACCTCTTCGAGATCCGGGGCGAAGGAGGTCGGATTACGTCCCGGTCCTTGTCCATTTGGTCGTCCGGATGGACGAACGTTCCCCTCCCCGGCGTGGCCCTCGCGAAGGACGACGTCCAGATTGAGGGCTCCCTGACGATCGGGCCGACGACGAACCAGACGCAGATGGTGTTCGCGTCGACGGATTGGTCCGCAACGGGCGACGATACGATCTCGATCCCCGCCCCCTCGTCCATCCGGCCCGCCTCGGTCGGGACGGGGCGTTCCGCTTCGGACGAGCCCGGGCTCGTCATCATGTCCGGCACCAACCCGCTCACGGCGCACGCCACGCCGCTCACCATCGGACCGACGGTCGACGGGAACTGCGATACCTCCTCCGGGGAGTACGAGGGCGCCGAGGTCGCGAACAACACAGACCTCCGGTTCCTCGTGGGGAGCCGGCCCGGAACCTCCTACGTCTTCCTGTGCCTCGAAGTAACTTCGGATACGACGAATGACTCCGTGCAGGACTGGGGCGAGTTGCTCTTCGACCCGAATCCCGCGGGCAACACCACACCGCAATCGGACGATCGACGGTTCACCGTGACGAGCGGAAACTCATCGAATCTCGCCGCGTACAAAGGCGATGGAGCCGGATGGGTCGTTTGCGGGGGCGATTGTGGCGGGGCCGAGGCAGGCTATGGCCGCTTGAATGGCTCGACGGAAGTGTACGAGTTCAAGATTCGGTATTCCGACATCTGGGGGACCGACACCCCGTCACCGAACGCCGTCGCTGGGTTTGCGATCATCGCGCACGATCAAGCGACCGCTACGAATTTTGCTTGGGGCGCGGACGGCGTGATTGAGTCGAACCCGAACACGTGGGGCTTCATTCAGATTCCCGAGTTCCACGAAATCCTAATCCCGGTCGTCGGCTCGCTCTTAGTCGTCATGGTGTTTGCGCGACGTCGACGTCTCGACGGGTGAGACCTCCGCACCGCCAATGTTCTTGTGCCGGTAAGCCGATGGTCGCCCCGTGGAGTTGGGGGTCGTTGGGAAACCGAACGTCGGCAAGTCGACGTTCTTCGCGGCAGCGACGCTGGCGCCGGTGCAGATCGCGAACTATCCTTTCACGACGATCGACGCGAACCGCGGCGTCGCCTACGTGCGCAAGTCGTGCCCCCACGTCGAAATCGGACGACCGTGCAAGCCGAACAACGCGCCGTGCAAGGATGGGACCCGCCTCATCCCGGTCGAGCTGCTCGATGTCGCGGGGCTCGTGCCGAAAGCCCACGAGGGCCGGGGCCTCGGCAACAAGTTCCTGGACGACCTGCGACAGGCGAGCGCCCTCGTCCATGTGATCGACGCGACGGGCGGGACGGACTTCGAGGGGAACCCCGTCCCCATCGGGACCCACGACCCGCTCGACGATGTGCGGTTCCTCGAGGACGAGTTCGCGCATTGGATCGCGGGCATCCTGTCCCGGAACTGGGACAAGGAAGCGCGCCGGGCGGACCTCGACGAGATGCCGCCGGAGAAGCTCCTCCAGACGCGGCTGACGGGCCTCGGCCTCACGGAAATCCAGATCCATTTCGCGCTGCGCGAGATCCCCCTGGATCCGAAGATGGCCCGCTGGACCGCGGGGGACCTCCTGCGGATCGCGCGGACGATCCTCCGCCGCGGCAAGCCGACAATCCTCGCGGCGAACAAGGCCGACCTCCTTCCCCGAGATGCGCTCGATCGCTTTGCGAAGATTGAAGGCTACCGCACGATCCCGACGTCCGCGGAGTATGAACTCGCGTTACGACGCGCCGCGGGGGCCGGCCTCATCGCGTACGAGCCGGGCGCGTCGGCGTTCCGGGTCCTGGCTCCGGAGAAGCTCACGCCCGCGCAGGCGAAGGGGCTCGAGCGGATCGAGCTCTTCCTTCGAGAACGCGGGTCGACCGGCGTCCAGGTGTGCGTCGAGGAGGCAATCTTCAAGCTCCTCGATCTCATCGTTGTGTATCCGGTGGAAGACGAACACCATTGGACGGACAAGGCGGGGAACGTCCTCCCGGACGCGTTCCTCGTGCCCCGCGGCGCCACCGCGGTCGACGTAGCCTTTAAGGTTCACACGGACTTGGGCACCCACTTCATCCGCGCCATCAACGCCCGCACGAAGATGGTGGTGGGCCGGGACCACCCGGTCCAGGATGGGGACGTCCTCAAGATCGTGGCGAAGGTGTGAGATGGCCGGCTACGATGTTCGCATCATCACGGCCTCCTACCGGCGGGAGCCCCGGGACGGCCCCGAGTCGGCCCAGCTGCCGGTCATCCAGCTGTTTGGGCGGACCAGGGAAGGGAAGAGCATCGCCATCGAGTATTCGGGATTCCAGCCGTACTTCTTCGTGGTCGAGCCGTCGCACGCTCTCCGGGGAGCGTTCGGGAGGGACCCGCAGGTCGTCAAGCTTGAGGACGTGACCCTGCAGCTCGAAGGAAAGGCGACCCCGTGTGCGCGCGTCGTCCTCCGACAACCGTGGAAGACGCCCGAATACCGTGAGAAGGCCCGGCGGTACGGCTCCACCCCCCTGGAGGCCGACATCCCGTTCCAACATCGGTTCATCTACGACATGGACCTCGGGGCGGCCGTCCGCATCCACGGGACCGAGATCGACCCCGCCGGACGATACACGACGGATCTGTTCCTCCGCGCGGACCGCTTCGAGCCGTGCGAACCGTTCCGCCCGGCCCTCCGCGTCCTGAGCTTCGACATCGAGAACAGCATCCAGGACGGCCACATCTTCTGCATCGGCATCGCGTACCGGGACGCTGGCGCGATCAAGACGCTCATCTTGACGGGGAGCGAGCGGGAGATCGTCGAGGGGTTCGTCAAGCTCGTGCACGAGCTCGATCCCGACATCATCTCCGGGTACAACATCGACGGGTACGACCTGCCGGTCCTCATCGAACGCGCCGCGAAGAACGGGATTCCGCGGCTCCAGCTCGCCCGCGACTTCTCGGACTTCTTCCACCTCGGCGAGAGGTTCTGGCGGGTCGACGGCCGCATCCTTACGGATGTGTGGTGGGCCGTGAAAGCGGAGCGGTTGAGCCTGCACATGAAGCAGGAGACCCTCGACTACGTGGCGCGCCAGCTGCTGGGCGAGGGGAAGCACGAGCTCTCGCGACGAAAGATCGACGAGGAGTGGGCGCGGGACCGCGACAAGGTGATCCGGTATTGCCTGAACGACGCCGGCCTCTCGCTCCGGATCCTCGAGAAGATCGGCCGGATCGAGAAGACCTTGGACCTGGCGGCGGTGAGCAAGCTCCCGCTCGAGGACGTGCTGCACGGCCGCACGTCGAACCTGATTGACTCGATCCTGATCCGGGCCGCGGACCGAGCGGGCGTCGCAGTGCCGATGATGAAGATGCGGGGAGGCCGGGTTGAGCAGATCGAAGGCGGGTACGTCCACAGCCTGCAACCCGGGCTCTACGAGTGGGTGATCTCCCTCGACTTCCGCGCGATGTATCCGTCCCTCATCATGGAGAACAACATCTGCTTCACGACGGTCTCGCCCGCCGGCACGATCGCGAGCCCGACCGGTGCGAAGTTCCTCAGCGCCGACGTCAAGAAAGGGCTCCTCCCCGCGATCCTGTCGAGGCTGATGAACGACCGCCAGGACGTGCGGACGAAGATGAAAGAGACGTCCGACCCGGGGATGCGAGAGTTCTACGAAGGACTGCAGGCGGCGATCAAGATCCTGATGAACGCCTTCTACGGCGTCCTCGCCTCGTCGTTCTACCGGTTCAACGATCCGAAGGTCGGGGCGTCGATTACCGCGTTCGCGCGGGAGCGGATCAAGGGCATCATCGGGGAGCTCGAGGCCGATGCCGTAAAAGTCGTCTACGCCGACACCGATTCCGTCTTCTTCCAATCCCCTACCGCGGGACTCGACGCGTCCCTCGAGTTCGCACGGAAGACGGCCGAGCGGTTCTCTCGCGGTCGGATTGCGATGGAAGTCGACAAGATCTTCGAGACCTTGTTCAGCCACGGCCGGAAGAAGCGGTATGCGGGCAAGGTCGCATGGCCGACCGAAATGCACGATCAACTCATGGTACGCGGATACGAGATCCGCCGCACGGACGCATTCGACCTGCAGAGCGAGGCGCAGCAACGCGTGTTCGAGAAGATTCTCGACCGCGACCAGGATGGATCCATCGGCCTCGCGAAGCAAATCGTCGCCGAAGTCCGCGCGGGGACGCCGACCCTGGAGGACGCGGAGCGAGACCCGATCGAGGCCCTGGTCATCTCCCGCACGGTAAAGGAGGAGAACCAGTACGTGAACCCGGATTCGATGAGCAACGTGATCGCCGCCCGCAAGCTCGAGGAGATGGGGGAGGAGTTCATGCCCGGCATGAAGGTCTCGTGGATCGTGACGGACTCCAAGAAGAGCCCCATGGAGGTCGAGCCCTACGTATCCGGGCGGCCGTTCGAGCAACGGCCCGACTGGGAATACTACGCCCGGCGCGTCGCGCAGACCCTCGCGTACATCACCGAGGTATACGGCTGGGACGAGAAGGCGCTGTTGACCGGGACGCAACCGGCCCAGCAGAAGTCCCTGTTCAGCGATGACTTCGGGGAGCCGACGCCGGCCGAGCACGGCGGCCGGAAGGCGGAGAAGAAGCTCACGCTCGAAGATTTCTTCTGAGGTGCCCGATGCCGGTGACCGACGCCGTGTGCCGATTCTGCGGCTGGGAGGGCGCGAACCCGGTGCGCGACGCACACGGGAGCCTTTTCTGTCCGGAGTGCGGCCGGCCGGCGGACTACAAGGTCGTGGTCGACGAGCTGAAGCGACAAGGCCTATGGAAGGCGTGAGGCATGGCGCGGAGGCAGCCGCGCGTCGTCGCGGTCGGCGACGCGATCGTGGACCTCATCACGCCGCCGCTCCCTCCGATCCCGCCCGGCGACTTCCAAGGACAGGTGCCCGCCGTAGACGCGCTGCCGGGAGGGAACGCGACGAACTTCGCCCTCGCGATCGCGAGCCTCGGCGCGCGCACACGTTTCGTGGGGGCGATCGGGGCCGATCCGAACGGTGCGGTCCTGCGGGACGCGTACCGTCGCCACGGCGTTCGGGCAATCCTGCGGGTGGACCCGCGTCGTCCGACCGGGGCGACGATGGCCCTCACCTGGTCCGCGGGCGGACGGGCGCTCATCACGGCGCTCGGCGCGAACGCGAGCCTCGTCCTGCGCGACGTGCCTTCCCGGTTGCTCGAAGGTTCGGACCACCTGCATCGCTCGGGATTCTGGTGGACGCAACGCCTGATCGGGCGACCGACCTCCCTCCTCCTCGCGCGCGCCCGGCGGCGGGGATTGACGACGTCCCTCGACGTCTCGACGGACCCGCACGGTTGGCCGGAAGACCGCATCGCGGCGGTCCGCGCCTGCCTCCCGAACGTGACGACGTTCTTCGGAAACGAGGTCGAGGTGTGCGCGGTCGCCGGCCGGTCGTCCCCGAGCGAGGCCGCCGACCATCTGCGTTCCCTCGGGCCCGACGAGGTCGTCGTCCACCAGGCGGACCGCGGCGCGACCGTCGTGCACCGGTCCGGCCGGAGTACGTCGGCCGCGTTCTCCGTGCCCATCGACAACCCGACGGGCTGCGGCGATGTCTTCAACGCCGCGTACGTATACGCGCGACTCGGCGGCGCCGACCTTCGAGACGCCCTTCGGTTCGGCAACGCCGCCGCGGCCCTCCACCTCCGAGACCGGCGTCGCCCGTATCCGACGGACGCTGCGGTCCGCAGGCTCGCGCGCACATCCACTCGCCCCTAGGCAGATTTTCACTTTCGCGCATCTCCCTCCGGAAGCGCGGTTCATATGGACGGGGACGTAGGTGGACGTCGTGGCCCTCGCCTCATCCCCCGCGCATCCATCCCTGCTCCCCGAGGCGTGGGCCATGCTCGGGCGGACCGATCTGGAGGCGTATACGTGCTGGGACTTCCCGAGCCAGTCAGACGGCCATCCCGGAGCGGGGGACGCCTCGTTCAACGGCGTCACCCCGGCGCGGTGCGCCGAAAACATCGTTCGCCGCTACAGTCGGCCCGGGGAACTGGTCGTGGACCCAATGGCAGGGTCGGGGACCATCGGCGACGTCGCCCGCGCCCTCGGACGGCGTGCGGTCTCGCTTGACCTCTCCCCGCGCCGGCTGGGGATCCTCCGGGCCGACGCGCGGGCCTGGCCCCTTCGCGACGAGTCGGCGGCGCTGGTCGTGGTCGACTCGCCGTATTCCGACAACATCGTCTACAGCCGCGATCCACGGTGTCTGGGGCGGATCTCGTGTCGGGATCCGCGATTCATCGCCGAGATGTCCCGCGTCGCCCGCGAGGCCGGCCGGGTGCTGCGCCGCGGCGGCGTCCTCGCCTGGATCATCGCGGACGAGTACCGCGGCCGCGTCTATACGCCGGTCGGATTCCGCCTGCTCTCCGCGCTCGAGCGGGAGTTCGAGATCCTCGATACGATCGCCCTGGTCCGCCACCACGACCGCTCGGCGTCGCCGATGTGGGAGCACCGCGCCCGGCGATTCAACTTCTTCCTGCGGGGTTTCAAGTTCCTCCTGATCGTGCGGAAACCAGTTGGGGATCGGCGAGAGTGACGTATGGAGACGGCCATCGATCGGACGAGTGACGCGTCGAGGGAGATCGTCGAGGCGCTTCGACAGCGCCTGCGGGTCGCCGCAGCCCGGCATGAGGATCGGGTCGACGAGCACGTGAGCCGCTACTGGATTGCCTGGCGGAGCCGCAACCGGGACCGCGTCTTCGCGGAGATCCGCCCCCTCCGGAAGCGCGTGGAGGTGTTCATCCTGCCGGGTCCCCGCGAGCTCCGTGGCGGGGCGGGCCTCGCTCGCCGTGCGCCGAGGACCCAGGGATGGGGCTGGTTCCGCACCCGGTTCGACGTCCGGTCGATGGGCGAGGTCGAGTCCGCGGCGCGGCTCATCCTGCAGTCGTACTTGCACGGCGTCCGCACCTCGAGAGGGAACGGTCGGCGAACGGTCCGTCGGAGGCAAGGGCTTTAATACCGTCCGCTCCTTGGCGCGGCGCTTTCGACGTCCCTGGTCCGGGAGATGTACCTCCGGGCGAATCCGAAAATCCAGGGGGTGTGGCCATGGCCGAAGAACCCAGCGCTCCGGGACCGGAGCTTGCGATCGCCGGCGAGGAAGGACAGAAGGCCCCTCCGCGTCCGAGGAATCTCTACGCCTTCGTCAAGCAGGCGTGGAAGAATCCGCAGAGCGGGGTCGTCGAGGAGACGCATTTTGCACGCATGGTCGAGTGGCGGCGCGGCGCCGCATTCGCCCGCATCGAACGGCCCACGCGCATCGATCGCGCGCGGGAACTCGGATACCGCGCGAAGCAAGGCTACATCGTCGTCCGCGCGCGGGTCCGCCGCGGCGGTCGGCGGCGTCCGAAGCCGATGGGCGGGCGCCATCCGAAGCGACGCGGCCTCCGGAAGATCACCATGGCCAAATCGATCCAGCGGATCGCCGAGGAGCGGACGGCGAGGCACTACCCGAACCTCGAAGTCCTCAACTCGTACTGGGTGGGAGAGGACGGCCGCCACAAGTACTACGAGGTGATCCTCGTGGACCCGCAGCACCCTGCGATCCGCGCGGATCCGAAGATCAACTGGATTTGCGAGCCCGCGAATCGCGGCCGTGTGTTCCGCGGTCTGACGTCCGCCGGGAAGAAGGGCCGCGGTCTCTCGTACAAGGGGAAAGGCGTCGAGAAGGTCCGGCCGAGTATCGGCCGGCACGACCGAAAGGGCAAGTGATCACGCGGTTCGGATCCGCGTCGCGAGTCCGTCGATTTCGTCCTGAGAAAGCCCGATCACCGGTTCGAATACCGGGACTGGGAGCGGCGGCCGGCCGGACGGATCGAACGACGACCAACGGGTCCCCAGGAACAAGGCGTCCGCGCGGGCGATCTTGACAAGGTCCGCAAGACCGTCCGTCCTGGGCATGTCGAGCACCTTCAATCGGACGTCCCACCTCCGCAGCGGGCCGACGAGCGCTCCGTCCTCGGGAGCGGCAATCGTGACGCGGCAACCGCGTTTCATACCCATCCAGGCGGCGACCATGCCGGCCTCATCCGTCACGAGGGCGATGGCCCGCCCTTGGCTCCCGAGCGGTAGGCCGCCCGGGCCCGGCCACGTCTGTCGAAACACGAAGCCGCGGTTCCGACGCACTTCGACATGAATCTCGACGTCGGGGCGGTTCAGGTTCACGCGGCTTCCGGGAACGGAGCGACGGACGTCGTCCCCGAGTATCCTCGCGAGGTCCTGGCTCGTGAACGGATGCGTGCCGACCCGGCGCGTGCGCAGCGCGAACGTCTTGCCTGATCCAAGAGAGAGGGCCGCTTCCCCGAGGACGCCTTCTCGGAGCGACTCGAGGGTCGCCTTCGTCTCGAGCGCGGGGCTCACGGACACGACGCCGAAGACCCGAGCGAGGATCCCTCGGGCCTGGGCGATGTCGTCCACGTGGACGTAGACTCGCGCCTCGTCGGCCTCCGTGATGCACTCGACCCTCTCCGCGGCGAAGAGGTCCTGGATGTTCGCCACGAGTCGGTCGCGAAGCTGGCGTCGGACGAATCGACTCTTCAGCGCAAGCTCCCCGAACCGAACGAGCAGGACCACGTCGCTCCGACCGCCGCTCCTAATACCGCGTTAGTAATTAATACGGCCCTGGCTTTCGCGCGCCGTGGACGCGCTTCTCCTGATGGTACAAGCCGTCCTCCTCTTTGCGGTCGCCTTCATCTACGCGAACCTCGGGCTCGGCGGGGGCCTCCTGTTCGTCCCGATCCTCCTCTCGACCGGGGTCACCCGGAGCGATGTGGCGGTCCCGATCTCCCTGACGTTCACGATTGCCACCGCCGCATCGTCCGTCATCAACCACCACCGGAAGGCTCTCGTGGACTTCCGCCTCGGCGGCACGCTCGTGGTGGGCGCCCTGCTCGGCGCGGTCCTCGGGACGCTCTTCACGCTGCTGTTCCTCGTGGACGACCGGGCGTTCAAGTCCTTTTTCACGACCGTCCTCCTGATCTTCGGCGCGTACATGCTCTGGGACTGGGTCAAGAACGCGCGGGACGTGGACGAGGACGACGACTCGAAGATGACGCCTCCGCGCAAGACGAGCGTGGCGGCCGCCACCGTGGGCTCGGGCTTTCTCTCCGGGAGCATGGGGATCGGCGGAGGCCTGTTGAATGTCCCGCTCATGGTGTACGGCCTCGGTCGACGGACGCGGAAGGCGATCGGCACGTCATCCCTCCTCATCATCCCGACCGCGGCGGTGGGCTTCACGACGTACGTGGCGAATCTCGCGCTCCGCCCGGGGGGATTCGCATGGCCCTCGGACTTCGTCCTCATCCCCTTCTTCTTCCCGGTCGTGTTCGTCGGGGCGTACATCGGGTCGCGCTGGGGTCTGCGGGCTCTCCGGACTCGACCGGTCGCCCTGATTTTCATCCTCGTACTCTTCCTCGCGGCGGGGAAGCTCCTCCTCGATTTGTTCTGATTCGAGAAGCGGACGCAGACCGTCGGCGGGATGACCAATTCGCGTATCATCGAGCGGTGGACAGGCCCCAACGCCGGTTAACCCACTCTTGTGAGCGGGAGAAAACCACGCGGTCCACTACGACCCCAAGGAGCAGGATGACCAACATGACCGCCATCACCTGCGCGATGTTCAGATTCTCGCTTCCCTGTTCGACCAAGAACCCGAGGCCGACCGTGGCGAAGATGACCTCCGCCCCGACGAGTGACCGCCACGCGAACGACCATCCGACCTTCGCGGAGGAGATCAGGTGGGGCAGCGCTGCTGGGACGGTCACCCGCAAGATGAGTTCCATCCCGTCACATCCCATGTTGCGCGCAGCCTTCAGGTAAATCGTCGGCACCGTGCGCAAAGCGTCTGCGACCGAAACCGTGACGGCGAAAAGGGATCCGATGATTGTGACGAAGAGGAGGGCTGCCTCCGAATAGCCGAGCCAGACGATGCTCAACGGGACCCACGCTATCGATGGGAAGGTCTGCAGCCCGAGGACGTACGGCTGAATCCCCTTCCCGAAGGTGGTAAAATGGAGCATCAGCAGGGCGAGGATCGAGCCGAGGACCAAGGAGAGTAGGAATCCGACGGCGAGACGAGATAGCGTCGCCGCAATCGACCGGGCGAGCGTCGCACGATTCCAGAGTTCGACGAAAGCGGTGCCCACCTCAGTGGGGCCGGGGAAAAAGATTCGGGGCCACACCCCCAAGCGGACTATGGCCTCCCATGCTGCCAGGAATCCGACCGCGACGAGCATCATGGGGATTAGGTGGACGAAGTCCCCCGACGGCCGTCGCTTGTCGGCGGCGGGCGGGGCTACAGGGGGTGTTGGTCCGCCCATGTGACCTCCGCCTTGAGGATTTCGTTCGCCCTCCGGATTTGTTCCATGACCGTCGGATCGTTTTGCGTCCTCGGTCTCGGGGCGTCGTTCGTTAGGATTGTGCTGACGGTACCAGGCCGGTGCGAGAGGACGACGATTCGATCGCCCAAGACCGCGGCCTCCCGGACGTCATGCGTGACGAAGAGGGTGGTCGTCGCGTTCCGCAGCCAGAGGTCTTGGACGACCACTTGCATCTCCTCCCGGATCTGCACGTCCAAGGCCGCGAACGGCTCGTCCATGAGCAGGACCTTCGGGCGCAAGACGAGCGCCCGCGCGAGCCCGACCCGCTGCTTCATCCCTCCGGACAACTCGTGAATCCGCGCGTGCGCGAAGTTCTCTAGCTGCACCATCTTGATGAACTCCGCGACGCGCGCCTCCCTCTCGCTTCGAGGGACCCCGGCCACCCTCAACCCGAACTGGACGTTCCCTTGGACGTCGAGCCATGGGAACAGGGCGGACTCTTGGAAGACCACGACGCGATCCGCCCCGGGCCCCTCGACCCGCACTCCGTCCATCTCGACCCATCCTGTCGTGGGGTGCTCGAGCCCCGCGACGAGGCTGAGGAGGGTCGACTTCCCGCATCCCGATGGGCCGACGATCGTGACGAACTCGGCTCCTCCCACCTCGAGGTTGATGTCGCGCAACGCCTCCATGCCCCCCGTCTTCCCTTCGAATGTCATCCCTAAGGAGACGATCTTCAACGCCGCGCCTTTCATCCTCAGTTCACCGGAGACAAGCCCCGACTCGCAAGTATCTCGTTGAGAAGACTAACGTCGTAGAGCCCGCTCGTATCGATGCCGGCGGGCAGGAGTCCCAAATCCTGTGCCCACGCTAGGTAAGTGACGAGGGACGATTTGATCGGGTCGTACGTGAGGTTCAGATTCCCGAATGCGGCGGCGATCGTCGCGTTGGCGAGGCGATTCATCGTCACGTTCGTGATCGCATCGTTGATGATGGCCAGGTCGGACGCGCTGGCGTTCTGGAGGCGGAGAGTCAGGTTCACCTCGGCCTCCAGGAACCTCTTGACGATGTCTCGGTGCGCGTCGAGATATCGTTTCGTCGTGACGAGCAGCGTGGTCACGAAGCGTCCGTTGGGCCAGAGGGACCTCTCGTCTAAGAATACTTTCCCGCCTGCCTCGAGGACGAGCCGGCTGGCCCAGGGCTCCGGTACCCAGGCGCCGTCGATCCGGCGGAACTGGAACAGGGACATGATGTCCGCGTTCGGGACATTGATAACCTCCACGTCCCCACCATTGTCGGACGTCCTGTGCCCCTGTGTCATCAGAAAGTGTTTCAAGGCGATGTCCTGCGTGTTCCCTAGTTGCGGTGTCGCGAACTTTTTGCCCGAGTAGTCGGCGCTCGTGGTCAGGTTGAGCGTGGGCTGAATCACGAACATCGCGCCGCCGCTCGCGCCACCGGCAATCACGCGGAGCACGTCAGGGCCGGCGAGCGCTAGGCCTCGTAGGGTTGGAGACGGACCCACGAATGTGAGATCGACCCGGTTGGTCAAGAGGGCCAAGATTGCGTCGGGACCCGCGTTGAACGCTCGCGCTTTGATAGTGTAGGGACTTCCTAGGACGGCTTCGTAGGCTCCGGCCGGTACGCCGTAAAGCGCCTGGGCGTGTGTCACGTTCGGTAAATAACCGAGCCGGACGACCGACCAGGACGGCGCCGACTCGAGGTACCCCGCAAAGATAGCAACGGAAAGGAGAACGGCGGCTACGGCGACCGAAGCGAATGCGAGATTCGTCCGGAGGCGCGACACGCTTCGAGGGAAGGCGCCTCCCGATAAAGACTATCGGAGACCCCGCTAGGACCGACGCGCATCAATCGGCCATGGCGCTCGAACGGCGGCCACAAACCCCATATAGTCGCGCAGGGGTGCGACGGCCTCGCTCGACCGAAGGGATGGGTTTGGAGCGGGCGAACGGTTCGCACTGGTTCTACTCGTACTTGCCGCAGGGGATCGCAGGGGGCGCGACGTCCGCGCTCATCCCGCTCTTCGCCTACGGCCTCGGCGGGAGCCTGTCGGATGTCGGGATCATCGCCGCGGCGACGAGCATCGCGTCGGTCCCGTCGTTCATGCTTTGGGGATCCCTGTCCGATCGCGTCGGTCGCCGGAAGGTCTTCCTGCTGATCGGATTCGCGGGGAACGCGCTCTGCTTCCTCCTCATGGCCGCGAGCCGGACGCTGCCGGACTTCTACCTAACGAACCTCCTGATCGGCTGCTTAGGCGCCGCGAGCGGTCCGGTGGGGACGGTCCTCATCATGGAGACCACGCCCCGGACGGAATGGCCGGCGCGTCTCGCGTTCGTCAGTCGGATCGGGGCGGCGGGCTGGGTCGGGGGACTCGGCCTCGGCGTCGCCTGGCTCGCCCTCGGTCCCGCGCTCGTCGGCGGCGGACTGGGACTCATGCGGGCGCTCTTCGCGATTGGCGCCGGATTCGGCGGCGTGTCTGTGTTGCTCGCGTTCCTTTGGACGCGCGAGCCGACACAGCGCGTGAGCCGGCAGGATGTGCAGGGCACGTACGTCCGGCCGCGCGTGGAACGAGGCCGCTACCTTCCGACCCACGTCTTGCACTACTTCGACGTGCGGACCCCGCGCCCCCCCGCCGGCCGCCTTCCCCGCTCGCTCCGCACATATCTCCTCTGTGTATTCCTCTTGTTCGGCGGGTTCACCGCATTCTACAGTTTCTTCCCGATCTTCTTGACTCAAGTATACGGCATCTCCAGCCCCGGCGTCTTCGCCGTGTACATCGGGAGCCAGGCCATGTCCATCGCCGCGTATCCGTACGTGGGTCGCTGGATCGCCTCGCGGAAAAGCGCGTCCCCGCAGGTCTATGCGGCCCTCGGCCGCTCGCTCTTGTTCGGCTCGTTCTTCCTGGTGAGTTTCGTCTCGATTCCCGCCGCAGGCGTCTTCGCCCTCGCCTTCGTCCTCCACGCCGGCGTCGGGCTTTGCTGGGCGGTGCTCAACGTCGCGGGTTCGACGTGGGTCTCCCACCTCGCGCCGCCGAAGGGGCGGGCCCAGGCTTTCGGGGCGTACAACGCCGTCCAGGGGTTCGGTTCGATTTTGGGTCCGCTGCTCGGGGGCTTTTCCGCGCAGTGGCTCGGCTACGGCCCGGCGTTCGCCGTGAGCGTCGGCCTGATCCTCGTGGGATGCGCGATCCTTGTGACGCTCCCGGCCGAGGAACCCGCCGGGGCCGACGAAAAGGGTAAATGAGGTCCTCGGCTTCGCGCTCTCGGGATCGCGTCGTTGAAGGTGATTGTCCTCGGCGGATACGGGGCGATGGCGCAGTCGACCGTCCCGGATCTCCTGGCGAGCCCCGGGGTCGAACGCGTCGGGATCGCCGGGCGCAACGCGGACAAGGCGAAGGCCGTCGCGAAGGCGCAGTCGGATGACCGCGCCACCGCCGTCGCGATCGACGCGAGGGACTCGGCGGCGCTCGCACAGGAACTCCGCAAATGGGACTGCGTCATCAACAGCAGCTGGTACGACCTGAATGTACCGATCACCGAGGCAGCGATCCGGGCTGGCATCCACTACTGCGATCTCGGCGGATTGTACCACCAGACCCTCCGCCAACTGAAGCTCGACAAGCAAGCGAAGGACGCGGGCGTGACGTGCGTCCTCGGGATCGGATCCACGCCCGGCACGATGAACGTCCTCGGGATGTATGGCGCGAGCAAGCTCGATCGGGTCCACAAGATCCAGCTTCGGAGCAGCGGCGCGGTCGTATCTGGCGGCGATCCCGGGACGTTCGTGCCTCCGTACGCGATCCGCACGATCCTCGACGAGTTCTCGATGGACGCGCCGATCCTGCGCAAGGGGAAGATCCAGTTCGTCCCGGCGCTCTCCGGTTTGGAACGGTCGGAGTTCATGGCTCCCGTTGGCGTCGTCGAGGGCTACTACACGATTCATTCGGAGCTCGCGACCATGCCGACCACGATCGGGAAGGGCGTGCAGGAAATGGACTTCATCGTCGCGTTCCCGCCGGCGTTCCGCGAGATTATCGCCACTCTCGTCCGGCTGGGCCTTGCGAGCCGCGAGGACCTCGTGGTGGAGCGGTCGAAGGTCCGGCCGTACGACGTGACGTCGACCGTGATTGACAACCTGCCGAAACCGCGGGCACCCGAACTCGATGTCGACATTCAGCGGTGCGTCCTCGTCGGCGAGCGGGACGGTCGCGAGGTGACTTTGCGATACGAGGCGATCACGTGGCCTCACAAATCGTGGAACGTCGGCGGCGGGGTCGTCGACACCGGCGTGCCCCCTTCCATCGCCGCGCAGTGGGCCGCAAAGGGGTTGATCAAGCAACGAGGGGTCATCCCGCCAGAAGTCGCCTTCGACCCGCTGCCATACTTCCGGGAGCTCGCGAGCCGGGGTCGTGGGATCCGCGTGATCGAGTATTCCGAGGAGACGCGCGCGCTGAACTGAACTTAGGCGGGATCTCGGTCAGACGCTCGGAGGCGGCTGCGCCTCCCCGTAGAGCGCCGTCTGTTCGCCGACGGCTTGGAGTTGGACCGTCGGGGCTTTCTCCCGATGGCGCCCTGCCTCCTTTGCGATCGCAGCGAAGGCGTTGTCCGCGACCTCGAGCGCCCATTCGATGTCTTCCTCCGTGTGCTCCGTGCAGAGGAACGCCCGTTCGCCCGTGTTCGGGATGCCGAACAGGACGTTGTTCCCGAGGCAGTGGATGAACCAGTTCCACCACCGCCGGGTGTTCGCGCTCAGCGTGTCGCGGAAGTTTCGGATTTCGTCCTTCGTCGTGAAGTAGACGTTCCCGATCGACCCGACGTACTCGACCCACGCCGGGAGGCGTCGGTCGTCCGCGAGGTCCTGGAGGCCCGTGAAGAGCTGCCGGCCGAGACCGTTGACGTGGTCGTAGTACTCCGGATGCTCCCCGAGGATCTGCAGGCACTTCAGCCCGGCCGCCACGCTGATCGGATGCCCGTTGTAGGTGCCCGCGTGGAACGTCGCGTACTTCCAGCCGCGACCCGGCTCGAGGACGTCCATGATCTGCGCTTCGCCGCCGAACCCCGCCAGCTGGAAGCCGCCCCCGGCGATCTTGCCGAACGTCGTCATGTCTGGGCGGACGTCGTAGTACTCCTGCGCCCCGCCGTATGCGAGGCGGAAGCCCGTCAGGACCTCGTCGAAGATCAGCACGATGCGCTTCTTGCGGGTGAGCTGCCGCAGACGCTTGAGGTAGTTCCCTTTCGGCACGATGACGCCGGGCCCGCACAGGACCGGTTCGACGATCAGGGCCCCGACCTCGTCCTCGTTCTCCTCGAGGACCTCGGCGGTCCCTTCGATGTCGTTGTACGGGTAGATGACGACCGTGTCCGAGACTGCTTTCGGGATGCCGCGGCCGTAGGGGACGGGCTTGTACCCGTTCATCCGGCGTGCCGTCCGGCTGTCCATGTCGAGGCTCTGTAGGACGTAGTCGTGGGCGCCGTGGTACGCCCCTTCGGCCTTGGCGATCTTCTCGCGGCCCGTGTAGGCCCGCGCCGTGCGCAGGGCGTGCATCGTCGCCTCGGTGCCGCTGTTCGCCAGCCGCAGTTTCTTCATCGACGGCACGGCCTTCTGGACCGCCTCGAGATAGTCGACGAAGAGCTCGCTCGTGACCCCGAGCATCGACCCGGACTCGAGCTGTTTGATCACCTCGAGCGCGATGTCCCGGTTGTTGTGGCCGAGGAGAAGGCCGCCGAAGCCCATCATGAAGTCGAGGATCTTGTTGCCGTCGACGTCGTAGATGTAGCCGCCGTCGCCGTAGTCGGCGAGGAAGGGATGCGGCTTGAAGAACCGGACGTTGCTCTCGACGCCCCCCGGAGTCAGCCGGCTCGCTCGGCGCCACAGCTGGGCGCTCCGCTTGTGCCGCGTCAGATACTTCCGGCTGAACTTTTGGGAGGGCAATCGATCACCTCCAAGTGAAAACGAGGCCGATCCGGTGATCGGCGACCGGGACCCGGGCGTCCCGGAATCCCTTTCACTTGGTCGGACATAGGATGCCCCCAGAACTATGAAAAAGTTTCGCGCTTAGTTTGCGCTTTGTATATCAAACGTGAAAGCGTGCATAGTTATAGTCTGGACCTATACCTGATGTCCGACGAATGTCGGGCAGTCGCCTTATATGCCGGCCCGGGCGTTCATAAAAGGCGCGTACAAAGTGGTCCGTCGACGTCGATTCTGGTGCGCTCGGCAAGAGCCGGTCTCGCCCGCCTAAATGTCGATTTCTGGACGTGGGCGGTCACGCCGTCCGGTCGTGCGTGGACGCGAGAGGAGTGCGTGGGGCAGGATTTGAACCTGCGAACCCCTACGGGACAGGATCCTGAGTCCTGCGCCTTTGACCAAGCTTGGCAACCCACGCATCCGATGCCGGCTCGCGAATTCGTGTCCGCGTAATAACGTTGCGGTGACCTCAATCGAATCGTCGAAAATCTCGGGTCGACCGCTCGATCTCAACTTCGCTTCTTCATGATCTTCATGAAACCGCTCGATTCGTAGACTTCGAGCTGTCGCTCGGCGAGCGTGGTGCGGAACTCGTCCCAGCTGATCACTTCGATCCGGTTGTTCCGGCCTTTCGTGAACTGGATCCCTTCCGTGCCCTTGACGCGGCCCGGTCGGAGCCCCTTCTTCTTCGCCTTCTCGATGGCGTCCTCGACGCCCACGGGCTCCATGACCGTCCGAATCCCTCCCGAGGCGCGACCCGAACCGGCGCGCTGTCGCGAATTCGAGCTTCGCTATTTAATGACTTCTTTCCGAATGCGGAGGGGGTCGTCCGAAGGGCTATCAATCGTGCATGCGGTATCGCCGCCGTTGACTCGGTTCGGGTCGTCCGGCATTCGGGGCCGCGGCAACGTCGATGTGACACCGGACCTCGCCCTGCGCGTCGGGATGGCGTTGGGGGAACTGCACGGTCGCACGATCGTCGGCCGCGATCCGCGGCTCACCGGCCCGATGCTTGCCCACGCGCTCATCGCCGGCGTCCTGTCGACCGGATCGGATGTCGTCGACGCGGGGCTGGTCTCAACCCCCACGCTCGCCCGCGGTGCGGCCGAGTACGCGTGCGGCGCGATGATCACGGCTTCGCACAACCCCGCTCCCGACAACGGGATCAAGCTCTGGAATCCCGACGGCATGGCCTTCGACGAGGGCCAGCAGAACGAGATCGAAGACCACCTCGACGCGAATCGGTTCCAAGCGGCCGCGTGGGATCACGTCGGAACGGTCGTGTCGCGTCACGATCTGATTGAGCGCCACGTCGAGGCGGTCCTTCGGGAGGTTGGTCGCGCGAAGCTTCGCGTCGTCGTCGATTGCGGATGTGGGGCGACGTCGACAATCACGCCCCACCTCCTCCGCCGGATGGGCTGTGACGTCGTCGCGTTGAACGCGCAGGCGGACGGCCATTTCCCGGGGCGCGATCCGGAGCCCACGGAAGAGAATCTTCGATTGCTCATGTCGACCGTGCCGGCCGCGAAGGCGGACCTGGGCATCGCCCACGACGGCGACGGGGACCGGATGGTGGCGGTGGACCACGAGGGCCGTTTCGTCGGCGGCGACGCGTTGCTGGTCCTCTTCGCGAAGCGCGAGGTGCGGCGGGGTCTCGTCGTCCCCGTCGATGCGTCGATGGTGCTCGAGGACCTGCTCCCGAAGGCAACGATTTGGCGGACGCGCGTCGGCGACGTGTACGTCGCGGCCGAGCTCAAGCGCCGCGGAGCGGACTTCGGCGGCGAGCCGTCCGGGACGTGGATCTTCCCTAAGGCCTCGTACTGCCCGGACGGGATGTACGCCGCCGCGCGCCTCGTCTCGCTGGTCGCGGAGAACCCGCTCGCCTCGCTCGTGCGCGGGATCCCGCGGTATCCGGTGATCCGCGGTGCGATCGGGTACGACGCCTCGAAGCGGCGTGCAATCGAGGCCCGTCTCGACTCCGCGATGCGGTCGCTCGCTTCGGACGTGACGACGGTCGACGGTTGGCGTCTCCAGTTCGACGACGGATGGGCGCTCGTCCGTTTCTCCGGGACGGAACCGAAAATTCGTGTCCTCGCTGAGTCGCGCGATGACGCCAGAGCAAAGGAGATATATTCTACGGTCCTATCGAGCGCAAAAGGCGCCGCCGCATGAAGGCAGTCGTCCTCGCGGCCGGCGAGGGAACTCGGATGCGTCCCCTCACGGCCAATCTTCCCAAGCCGCTTCTGCCGGTGGCGGGCAAGCCGTTCTTGCGCCACACGCTCGAGGCGCTGCGGGCCGCCGGGATCTCGGAGGCGGCGATCCTGATCGGATGGCAGGGCCACCGGATCCGGGAGAGCTTCGGAGACGGCGTGGGGCTGGGCCTCTCGATCGCATACGAGGAGCAGTCGGAGCGGCTCGGCACGGCGCACGCGCTGGGCTGCATGCGGGCCTACGTCGACGGTCCCTTCCTAAGCGTGAACGGGGACGTCGTCGTGTCGGGCGACGCGCTCGCGGCGATGATCGCCCACCATCGCGCCGTCCGAGGGCCCGTGATGGCGCTCGCGGAGGTCCCGGATCCTCGAGCCTTCGGCGTCGTCGAGATGGACGACGGCAAGGTCGTGGGCTTGGAGGAGAAACCGCGTCGGCCGAAGTCGAACCTGATCAACGCGGGCATCTACATCTTCGACAAGGACATCTTCCCGCTGATCGACAAGACGGCGAAGTCCCCGCGGGGCGAATACGAGATCACGGACACGATCCGCGCGCTGATGGCGGCTCAGGACGTCTACGGATTCCGGATTCCCGGAGATTGGATCGACGTCGGGAGGCCGTGGGACCTTCTCCGGGCGAATGCGGCCCTCCTCGCGCCGCTCAAAGGCACGAACCACGGCGACGTCGACCCGGGCGCGACGCTGGTGGGGGAGGTCTCGGTCGAGGAGGATGCGCGCGTACGCAAAGGCGCCTACATCGAGGGCCCGGCGATCGTCGGCGCGGGGTCCGAGATCGGGCCGAACTGCTACGTCCGTCCGGCGACGTCGATCGGGCCGAACGCGAAGGTCGGCAGCGCCTGCGAAGTCAAGAATTCGATCCTGATGGCATCCGCCCACGTGCCCCACCAGAACTACGTCGGGGACAGCATCCTCGGCGAGCGCTGCAACCTCGGCGCGGGCACGAAGGTGGCGAACCTCCGCCTCGATGAGGCGCCGATCAAGGTGGTGTGGCGGGGGGTCGAGATCGACACGGGATTGCGGAAGCTCGGCGTGATCATGGGGGACGACGTGAAGGTCGGCATCAACGCCTCGATCGACGCAGGTACCATCGTCGGCGAGGAATCGTTCATCGGGCCCGGCGCCCATGCGCGAGGCAACATCGCTCCCCGGAGCCGGATTTTCTGAGGTGGGGGCGTGCGGATCGCCCAGGTTTCCCCGTGGTTCTATCCGCATCTCGGCGGCGTCGAAAGCCACGTGCGCGCCCTCTCGGCGTCGCTCGCGGCCCGCGGCCATGACGTGACCGTCGTGACGACGCGGCACGACCCGTCCCTCGCCGAGGAAGAGTCGATGGACGGATTCCGGGTGGTCCGGGTCAAGCCCCGCGCGATCGTCATGAGGACCCCCATCGCACCCAAGATGCGGGCGAGCCTGCGCGCGCTCGAGACGGACGTGTTCCACGGGCACTTCCCCCCGCCACTGGCAGCCCATTACGCTACGTCCGTGGGGGTCGAACGCGGTACCCCGTCCGTCGTCACGTATCATTGCGACGTTGAGATCGCTTCCGCCTTCGGCGTCCTCCTGGAGTCCTTGTACCGTCGTAGCTTCGGGGCCTCCACGTTGGACCAAGCGACCAAGGTCGTCGTCACGACGCGGACGTACGCCGCCACGAGCCGCGCCGTGTGGCGCCACAATCCCACCGTGATTCCGAACGCCGTAGACCATCGGCGTTTCCATCCAGAGGTCGATTCGTCGGCGGTCCGAGCGAAGTTGCGGATCGGTGCCACCGAACCCGTGGTGCTCCTCGTCGGTCGGATCGAGCCGCACAAGGGCATCGAACACTTCGTCGAGGCCGCCCGGTACGTCTCGGAGGCCCGGTTCCTCGTCGCGGGCGATGGCTCGCTGGTCCCGACGATGAGACGCCTCGCCTCGACCCTCGGCGTCGCCGATCGGATCCGATTCCTCGGGCGCGTCTCGGAGGCGGGCCTGCCGCAACTCTACGCCGCGTGCGACGTCTTCGTGCTCCCGAGCGTCTCCCGGCTGGAGGCGTTCGGCATCGTGGCGCTCGAGGCGATGGCCACGGGTAAGCCGGTCGTCGTGGCGGACATTCCCGGCGTCCGAGAGGTGATCGAGGACGGGAAGGAGGGCCTCCTCGCGGACCCGGTGAACCCCCAAGATCTCGCGAAGAAGATCCGCTCGCTCCTCGCGAATCCCGAGGCCCGCCGTGCGATGGGGCAACGCGGCCGGGAGAAGGTGGTCGCATCCTTCACCGTTGAACGCGTGACGGACCAGATCGAGGCGCTCTACCGGTCGATCGTGAAAACCTCGTAGGATGTCACGGGACGACCTTCAGGCCGATCCGCTGGCCCTTGTTCGTCCACGCCGCCCACGTACCTTCGGAGTACGGATATCCGGTGATGATGTGAATGCCGCCGAACTTGTTGAAGAGCGCGAGGTCCTCGTCCGACGGCTCGTACACCCCGCTCGGGTGCGAATGGACCGTGCCGACGACCGCGAAGTCCGTCGGGATCATGTGGAGCTGGAAGATCGCGTGGCGGTTTCCGCTCACGGTCCCGGGGATCAGGAGCAGTTCCGTGATGACGCCCTGTTCCGCACGCAGGATCGCGCCGAATTCACGCGGGTAGATGTCCCGGGAGGCTTCGAGGATCATCCGCAGCGTCTTTCGTGTAATCGCTTCGACCCGCTTCATGGCACGCCATCACTGACGGGACAGCTTCTCCTCGATCCGGCGGTAGAAGTCGTCCCGGAAGCGCACGAGTTTCGCCCGCCGCTCGGAGCCGGTGAGGGCGACGTCTTCCGTGCCCTTGAGGCTGGACTCGTGCTGGCCGTCCATCACGAGCAGGCACTCCTTCGGCTTCACGAGGCGCACATGGACCGCCGCCGTCGCGGGGAAGACGTGCGGGCGGGACGCGGGCTTGAACGGCGCGATGGCCGTCGCGATGATCGCGTCGACTCGAGGGTCGACGATCGGGCCGCCGGCCGACATCGA
>DASPZJ010000036.1:0-27228 GCA_035636315.1 Thermoplasmata archaeon | reverse complement strand
GCAGGCGGCGGAGGGGCAGCCATCGTCGGCGGAGGCGCCTGGATGACAATCTGAGGGATCTGTCCCGGGCCGAGCAAGGTCAACGCCGTCGCGACGAACTTCCGTTCCCGGGGATCGATGTACCCTTGGACCAGGTTCTTCGACACGGCCTGCGAGATCAGCACCTCCGCCTCCTCGGGCGTCTTGCCGACCCTCGCGGCGACCTGTGCCACGGGGATCTCGCGGACGCTCCGGAGCAATGCGCCGACCGTCTCGAGCGTCTCGTCGCGCCGTTTCGTCTGGCGATACAGATAGACGACCACGATCGCGGGGACTGCGAAGATCGCCGTGCAGGCGCCGCTGACGGCGGCGACGGGCGTGGTCGAGTCGCCTCCGATGCTCGGCGTCACGACGAACACCGCAGTCATGAGCCCCCAGAACGCTGCGCCCAGCAGGAGGAGCACGCCGAGGACGAGGTACGTGACCGGCTTCATCCTAGTTCACCCGGCCACCGCACCTCGGGCAGAAGGTCACGATCCCGTCGAGCGGATTTCCGCAGAACTCGCAGAACTTCCCCGCCCGCCTCGGGGGGAACACGATCGTCTCCCTCGCGGCGACGGGAACCCTGGCCATGGGTTCCGCGCCGACCTCCTTGAACGTCTCGGCCATCTTCCGATACTCTCCCTCGTGTTGTGCCTGCACGGCGGCGTCGATCAGCTCCTGGACGCGCTTCCGCGTGTTCACCGGATCCCGGACTCCCGCGAAGACGATGTTGCCGGCGAGCCACATCGGCCTCAGGGATCGGGTCGCGCTCGCCCGCGCGACGGCGGCGCCGCCCCCGGTCCCGGACGTGGCGAAGACGAGGGTCCCGATCCCGAACAGCCGGAAGAACCACGATTGGATGAGGGAGACGTTCTGGATGTTCGCCAACGCCGTATCGAACGCGTTGATGCCAAAGAGCCCGGACTTCTGCAGGACCCTCTTGTTCGTGATCGCGAAGTACGTGTTCATCCACGTCAGGTAGCCGATGTACGACAGGACGACGAGCACGATTGCCATGATGACGAGCGGCACCCCACAGACGCCGATGGCGGCCGACACGCTCGCGCTGGCGAGGACGGCGAAGAAGAAGAGGCCGCCGACGAGGAACGTCGAGAGGGTCAGGAGGGGACCGATGACGAAGGGGATCGCGCTCGGCTTGATCTCGAGCAGGATCTTCTCGTCCGAGGTGAGGAGTTCCTTCGGGAACTCGCGCGAAAAGCGCACCATCCTACCCTGCAACCCCCCGAATGGACGGGATGGGGGTGCTCCGGGATAAGGGTTGTCGCCTCATCACGACGGAGGAGGCGGGATCGCCGAAGCCGCCGCGCGCGCCCGCTTCCGGCGGCGAATCGCGGACGTCTGAACGATCGCCCCGAGCACGAACACTCCGAGCCCGGCGAGCGCCGACGTCAGCCCGCTCCCGGGTCCCTGGAGGAAGTAGAGGCCGCCCGCGAGCAGAAGCCCTCCGATCGCCGCCGTGATGATGCCGATCAGGTCGTCGATGAAGTAATACGAAATCCCGAACACGACGACCAAGACGAGCAAGGCGGCGATGAGCGGCGCATCCATCTGGCCCGGGGTGAACGTCGCCGAGCCGTGAAGGAGTCCGTAGACGGCCGCACCGGCGAGGAGCCCGACGACGAAGGCGAGCGCCACCTTGACGAGCTTCGTGAACAGGATCGACCCGATGACCGCGCCGACGAGCGCGAGGATCAGCGCGGTGACGATGCCGAAGCCGGTCCCGAACAGGAATCCGACCGCGCTCCCGAGCAACGCCCCGATCAGGGACATGACGCTCGACCAGATCCCATGGCCCCAGAACGCGAGGGCGAGGCCGACGATCACGAGGACGATGCCGATGATGAGAGCGGCTTCGCCGGAGACAACGGGGACTCCCGGAACGGCCATGTCGAAACGATTCGGTTCGCCCTATAAATAGACACCGCGGGCGTGCTCTTTCCCGACGTCTAGCCGCGGCCGAAGACGTCGTCGGCGCGCTTGGCGATTTCCCGGATCCGGCCTTCGTCGACGGCCTTGGTACCGATGATGTGTTCCCGCACGTTCTCGTTGTCGTAGTCGAGGACGTCGATGACCGTCGGGATGCGGATCGCGTCGCCAATCACCGCGACCGTCCGCAGCGGCAGCTTCGCGATGATGTTCTCCCACATCTTCTTGTCCGGGACGCCGGCAAGGGCCGCCTCGACGTCGGAAGGTTCCTTCAGCGACATGACGAGCCGGTTCGCGAGTTGGCTGCGCACTTCGTCCGAGATGCGGGACGGCCGCTGGTCCACGAGGGCCAGGATCAGATTGAACTTCCGCGTCTCTCGCGCGAGGCGGCTGAACGTATGCGCGTACGGCGCGATCTCCGGGCTCAGGAACTTGTGGGCCTCCTCGAGGAACAGGACGAGCCGCGGGAATTCCTCGTTCCGCTCGGTGTACAGCTCGAAGAGGCGGCGGGAGAGGATGTTCGCGACGAAGAGGTACACCATCTGGTCGGTGCCGTAGTCCCCGAAGTCGAGGACGACGCTCTTCCCCTCCCGGATCGCGGCGAGGATGTGGTGGAACGCGTCCTTCCCTTCCTTCGTCTCCTTGAGGAACGGGAGTCGGTCCAACCGGCCGATCCGGCGTTTAAGGCCCTGCAGGGACATCTCGTGGGCCCGCTCCGACCCGAGGACCTCCATCGAGGCCTCCTTGATCGTCGAGATCAGGTCCCGCCCCGCGCGGCCCTTCGCGATCTCGTACAGGGTGTCGACCATCGGCGACGTGAGGTCCTGCAGGGCGACGATCAGATCCTCCGGCGTGATCTCCCGCGGGTCGAGGACGAACGGCCTCGCCTCCTTGTTCTTCGGATCGAGGGAGAGGATCTCGACCTTTCCCGGGAAGAAGAACTTCAACCCTTCCGTATTGTCCGTCGCGCTGAAGACGCCGTATTCCCCGTGCATGTCGAAGATCAGGACGGACCCGACATCCCGCGACAGGATCCCCGCGCACACGAGCTTGTTCAGGATCGACTTGCCCGTCCCGGTCCGACCGAAGATGGCGAAGGGCTTCTCGACGAGCTTCTTCATGTCCAGTTGCACAAAGAAGGGCTCGACGCCCGTGATCGTCCCGAGGGTCGCGGAGGTCTCCGTGACCTCGTAGATCCGCTCGACATCCTCCCGGACGGCGTGGCGGCACGCGGAGAAATACGGCGGGATCGTCTGCGGCTCGCTCAACTTCTTGGTCTCGCGGTCGACGAGCTGGATCATCCGGAGCTTCGCCTTGCTGTAGAAGATCGGCCCGCCGTACCCTTCGTGGGTCTCCGGTCGCGGCACGATCACGTCGCTGATCGTCGAGCCGGCGAGTTGGTCCGCGATGTCGCTCGGTTCGTTCAGGACGTCCTCGACGAGGCAGAAGAAGTCGTACCGCGCGCCTTCGACGATGACCGGGTACGCGATCCGGAGTTCCTCCGGATTATGCAATTGGAGCTTCGCAACGAGGCCGTCAATCACGGACGCGGCGACAATCTCCCCGATCTTCATCGGAGGTCCCTCGCGACCTTGTCCAGGTATTCGTGGAACGCGCTCCGCTTGCGGCCCTCGACCTGCGTGAGCCCATCGAGGATCGTCCGGACGTCAAGGCCCATCCGGAGGGCCATCTTGATCACGGCCTCCTGGTAGACCGGCTTGAGCTGCCGCACCGTCACCGCCATGCGGTGCGCCTCGATGAGAGGCCACGGATACCCGACGGAGACCAGGCTCTTCGCATACGCGGCGAGTTGGCCGAACGCCTCCTCGGGTCGGTCGCGGAACGTGCCGAGGTCCACCCGGAACCACTTCCGGGCCCTCGGATGCAGGCGGGCGTAATAGATGTCCCCATGGAGGAGGCCCTCCTTCACTGCTTCCGCGGCCTTCGGGGCGCGGGCGTACGCGATCGCGTCCGCCGGCAAGCGGTCCTGGCAACGGGCCATGAGCTCCTCGTCCGTCAGCGTGTGGCCGAACGAATGCAACTGACTGTCCTTCGAGATTCCGACGAGGACGTGTCCGCGTTTCTCGCAGACCTGGACGAGCCGCTCCATGACAGAGAATTGCTTCGGGAACTCGGACAGGGTGCCGTCCACGGCGACGACGCACCCTTCGAGGTCGTCCGCGAAGGTAATCGCGGTCTGCCCTTCGATTAGCCGACGGTACTCGTTCACCATGTCCCGCGGCTGCTCCTCCCTTCGCTCCTTCGTGAACTCGAAGAGGGAGCGATGCAGCTCGTCCTGCGTCGCGACGAACTCCTCGTACGTCGAGACGCCGACCATGCGCTGCACGAGACGCCAGTCCTTCCGCCGGAACGCATGCCCGTCGAAGGCGTACCGCAGCAAGCCGACCGAGATGAGCGCGAGCCACCAACTCGAAAGGTTCAACATGAACGAGTACGAGCCATCGACGGCGATCATGTCTTTCGCCGGTTCGGCGCAGCGGAAAGTCCGGAAGTCCGGCACTTCCTCCGGCGGCAGCGGCACGTCCCGGTGGTGCTTTACGAGGAGCTCGAGCTCCCGGCGCATGTCATCGACGTAGCTCATGCGAGGACTTCCGCCCGCGATTCCTGGTTCGGCGTCATCGTCACCCGAATACGACCCGGGAACCGGTCGGCGACCTCCGCGAGGTGCGTGATCAGGATGACTTTCTCGAAGACCTCCCCCATTCGCAGGAGCTTCTGGACGAACAGTTCCCGCGAGACCTCCGTGTCCAGGGATCCGAGGTCGCCTTCGTCGATGAACAGTGTCTTCATCCGGCCGAACGTGCGGCCGATTTGCGGCATCGAGGCGAGCTCCCGTGCGATCGCGAAGCGCAACGCCGCGTTGATTTGCGTCTTCTCGCCGCCGCTGAACTCGGCCACGTCGTGCCACTGCCCGTCGACGCCCTGGACCAAGATGCGGATGCCGTGGCCGCGGCCCTCTTCGTACGTCTCGAGGCGGATGCGGCCGAACCGGCCGTCCGTGAGTTCGGAGAGGTTCTTCGAGGCCTCGATCTCCAGTTCCGGCAAGAGTTGGTCGACCGCGTACATCACGACGCCGCGTTTGTGGAAGACCCGGTTCACCAGGACGTCGTAGATTTCGAGTTCCCCGCGAAGCAATTCTCGCTGTCGCTGCGATTCCTTCAATTTCCTCGCGTCCGTCTCGAGGGCGACGATCTGTTCCTTCAAGGCGGTCGCCTGTCCCTCGAGCAGGTGCCATGCCTTCCGTTCTGCGTCGAGTTCTCCCTGGAGGGCTTCGAGCTTTGCTTTCGTGGCGGCGAACGTCTCTTCCGACGGCCGCAGGTCGGCCAGTTCCGTTTCGAGGTTCGCCCGTTCCGTTTCGAGCGTTTTCCGCTGCACCTCGAGGTCCGTGAGCCGCGCGCCCACGTCGCCCACTTGCCGCAGGAGGACGGCGAGTTCGTCGAGCCGCTTCCGCCATGCCGCCTTTTCCAGGACGGAGTGAGAGACCAACTCGAGACGCTTCTCGTCCCGCTCCGTGAACGGGACCGCGTCGAGCTGCCGCAGCGCCTCGATCTTCGCATCATCGAGGGGCTGGATGAGCCGATGGCTGTCGTCCGCCTCGTGCCGCAGGTCGTCCTTCAGCTGCTCGAGCTGTCGCTTGTATTCCGTCAAGACGAACGAATCCTGGTCGATTGAAGCGACCTTCTCGTGCACTCGGGCGAGGGCCTTTTCCGCGCGGGCTTGCTCCTCGCTGAGTTCGCGCACCAGGTCGACGCGGTCCTCGAGCCATGCCAGCTCGCGGGCGATTCGCGTCACCCGTTCTTCCAGTCGTCCCTCGTCTCGGAGGGAGCTGAACGCGGTCTCCCGGTCGACGTCGGTCCGAAGGGAGGCGATCTTCCGATGCAGCTCGTCGATGCGGTTCTTGATCTCGTCCCGACGTTTCTCGTGCTCTCTCTTGGCGAGGTCGAATTCCCGGACCGATGCGCGCGCTGCGGCCTCGCGTTGCGTGTGCGTCGCCTTCTGCTCCTTCAAGCGATCGAGTTCTTCGCGCAATCGGTCGAGGTCCTCGGTCTCCTTCTCCAAGAAAGCCCGTTCGGGCTCGAGCTTCGCGGCAATCTGTCCCTGGTCTCGGACTTCCGTCACGCGGGCTTCAAGGGATTTGAGACGCATCGCGCGGTCCTCGAGGGCCGCGGACGACCGCACCCACCGCTCGTGCTTCGCCTCGAGTGTCTTCATCTCCTTCGAACCGAGCCCGAAGTCCGTCTGGAGTTTCGCCACGCGCGCTCCCCGCTCCTTTCGTTCTTGGTCCAGGCCTCCCAGCTGTTCCTGCAGTCCGGGGAGGCGGGCGAGTGCCTCTTCGCGGGCGGCGATTTCCGCCTCCTTCGCCTGAATGTCGCCCCGCACGGACGCGAATCGCTCCTTCGCCCGCTCGAGGGCCTGCTCGAAGATCTCCAGGCGGAAGAGTTTCTGGAACACCGCGAGGCGCTCCGATCCGCTCGCGGCCCCGAGTTCCTTCATCTCCTCCTGCCGCACGAAAGTCGAGTTCCGGAAGCCATCGTAGTCGAGGCCGACCACGTCGCGGAGGGTCCGCTCCTTGTCGGGGATTGTGCCCTGGACGGCCTCCCCGTCCCGCGTGACCTCGAGGTACGACTCCTTCTTCGTCGTGAAGCCGCGGGTGACCTCCCACCGTTCGTCCCCCTGGCGGAACGTCACGCGGACGTACCCGTTCGGGCGACAGATGTCCGCGAGCTTGACGCTCTGGATGTCGGTCCGCGCCGTCTTCCCGTACAGGGCGAACGTGATCGCATCGAGGATCGACGACTTCCCCGCGCCGGTCCGGCCGGTGATGACCGTGTATTTCTCCGGAAACCGGAGCGGCGGGACCGTCTTCTCCAGGTATCGCATGAAGCCCCGCATCTCGATTTCCTCGAGGACGAATCCTTCGGGTCCCGCGGGCGGCTCGAGGCTTGGGACCGCGGCCGTCTCGACGTCCGCATCGTCCCTCAGGCCAGCGCCTCCTTCAAGACTCGGCGGGCCTCGACTTTGATCGCCTCTCGCTTCGGGTGGTCCGCGAGGACTTTGTCCACGTAATCGGACAGCAGGCGGCCGGGGTCCAACGTGAATTCTTCCGTGACCACTCGAGGTCGGCTCGACGAGACGAACTTGACCTCGTAGTGGAACGCGTCGCGGAGGCGGTCGGCGAGGCGCTTCTCATCCAGCCGGTTGCGGAGCTCGTCCGGCAGCGTGATCTCGATCCGGACGAGGTGGCCTGCCACGTCCGGTGGGAGGGCCCCGAGGACCTTCTCCGTCACATCGTCCCCCATGCCGACGACGGCCTCGACCTTGTCCATCGGTCGCGCAGGGAGTTCGACGAACGACCAGCTACCGTCCGGCCGGACCGCGAGGAACCCTTTCGGATCGAGCCGCTCTCCCCAGTCGATTCGTTCCGGCGCGCCGGCGTACACGATTTTCCCGTCGACCGTCTGGTGCATGTGGATGTGGCCGAACACGACGAGGTCGACCGCGTCCGGCACCATCTCCGGCGTGAATGTGAAGTCGTTCGGAACGACTTCGGACGGCGCGGTGCTTGCGTACCGGACGCCCTGGAATTCGAAGTGGCCGAACAGGATCCGCAAGTCCACGCCGCTCAGGTCCGTCGCGCGATTGTGGATCCATTCTTTCCAGGTCTGCCGGGCCGTTTCGTAGGCCAACTCACGGGGGACCTCCTTCCCCAAGGTCTCCCGCACCTGCTCCACGACTTGCTCCGGATGCATGTAGGGGATCAAGATGAAGCCCAGAGTGCGGCCGTCGATCTCCCGGATTTCCACCTTTGGGCTGCGGAACACCTTGACGTGGGCGTATCCGCGGTAGTCGTCCAACGACGTGGACCGCGCGGTCCTCCGGGGCTCGTCGTGGTTCCCGGCCAGGATCCACACCTCGATCCCGGCGGCGCCCAGGGGTTCAATCACATCCCTTCGGACCATCTCCCGGAAGACCGGCGCAACGTGCGCCCGGTCGAACAGGTCGCCGAGGATGCAGAACAGGGCCGCCTGGTGTTCGATTGCCCACCGAGCCGCTTTCGCGAAGTTCCCGTGGAGGTCGAGCGCCCGCTCGGAGATGCCCGTCTCCGGATCAATCCGGAAGTCGAAATTCAGGCCTTCGTGCACGTCGCCCACGCAGACAATCTCGTGCATCCGCGCGTGCAAGGGGGCCGCCCTACTTATAATGTCGACGAGATGGTTGGCGAAACTATCCGACGAACCGCCGCGGCGACGTTCAAGTTCCCAGGCGGATATTCCCGACCGTGCTGACCCTCGTCCTGGCGGACAGCGAGTTGGAACTCGTCCCCGCGTCGATCGCCGGCCATCCCGCCATCCGGACGTCCGCGAGGAAGCGCGGCCGCTCGCCGACATCGATCCTGCTCGACAGCAGCCTTCACCATCCCGCCCTGAAAGGCGTCCCCGAGGGGGAGCGCCGCGGTCGCCCGGACCTCGTCCATGGGTTCGTCCTGCTCTGTCTCGATTCGATCGTGAACCAGGAGGGTCGCCTGACGACGATCGTGCACACGCGCCACGACGACGTCCTGCGCTTCGCCCCCCAGACCCGGATCCCGCGTAACTACACGCGGTTCGTCGGCCTGATCGAGGAGTTGTTCGCGAAGGGCCGAGTGCCTGACGACGACCCGCTCATCACGCTCGAACGCGGCGTCGACCTGAAGGCGGTGCTCGCCTCATGCGAAGGTCGTTCGTGGGCGTTCGCCGAGGGAGGGGACCCGACCGACCTGAGGACCGCGATCCCCCGCCTCAAAGGCGAACTGACCGCCGTCATCGGCGGCTTCCCCCACGGCACCTTCCGCAGTCCGGTCGCGGATCTCTGCGACCGCGTCGTCTCGCTTCACGCCACGCCACTGAAGGCGTGGACCGTCGCGGCCGAGGTCCTCGTCGCATTTCGCCTGTTCTCGAAGCCGCCAACGCCCACGAAGGCCTAGGGCAGTCGGGCGCCGCGCCGGGTCGGGAACGGCGCATCCGGGCGGATCGGCACTTGCTCCTGGAAGCGGGATGCACGCAGCGGGATGACTCCTTCGGGTCGGCGGCCGCTCGCGACGTATTCCGCGAGGAGCCGGCCCAGCGCGGGCGAGAGCTTGAACCCGTGGCCGCTCAACCCAGCCGCCACGAAGAGGCCCTGCGGACCCACGGCGTCGACGATGGGGTAGGCGTCCGGCGTGACGTCGTAGACGCCCGACCAACCTCCCCGTGGTTGGGACTGCGCCATCGAGGGGAAGCGCTTCGCGAGGCGGGACCGCAAGTCGCGGACCGTCGCGGCGAGCACCGAGTCGTCCGCGAGCTCGTGCTGCGGGATCGTCTTCCGGGGGTTCGTGTCCATGTATCCGACGAGCGTGTCCTTGTCGCCGTCCGGCCGCGAGTACGTGTTCCCGTAGAAATCGAAGTGGATCTTCGGCGGCGGCCCGAACCCGATTGGCCGGCGGAGGATTGAGACATCCCCGCGGACGAAACGGATGGGCAAGCGGACTCCGAGCGGACGCGCGAGGGACGCCGTCCAGTTGCCGGCGGCGAGCACGACGCGCTCGGTCTCGATCAGGCCGCCTCCGGAGATCCGGACGCCGGTGACGTTCTTGCGCTTCGTCACGATCGACCGTACCGCGCATCCCTCACGAATAATCGCCCCGCGACGCTCCGCGGCGCGCGCCAATCCGGTCGCCGTCGCGATCGGGTCCGCGTAGCCCGCGTCCGGGTCGTAGACGAGGGCTGCGTAGTCGGCGGCATCGAGCGACGGCTCGACGGTCCGCGCTTCCTCCGGCGTCAGCCGGACCACCCGGACGCCTTCTTGCTGAAGCAGCCCGAGCAGTGCCTCGAAAGCCGGCAGATCCCGCGTCCGTGCTCCAGAGAGGAAGCCGGTCGTCCGAAAGTCGCACGAGAAGCCCGTCTCGGCGGCGAACCGTTGGAAGAACTCCAAGCTCTCTCGGGCGAGTCGGATCCCGAGGCGCGCCTCGTAATGCTGGCGGACCAGGGCACCGCTATGCCCCGTCGCGCCGGAGGCGATGTGCCCCTTCTCCAGGAGGACCACGCCAAGGCCTCGCCCGGCCAGGTGGAACGCGACGCTCGCGCCGATGCAACCCGCGCCCACGACTACCACGTCGGTTCGTTTCGGAACGGCGGGGGCCACCATCGCCCCGGACATCGAATCGCTCCTTATCGCGATTTCTATCGATTTACATTCACGCATCAAGATATATGTGGACCCTCGATTCGACAAATCCTTATCTCGCATGACCTCCGATGAGGCCGGCGTGCCGGACGCGTGGCAGATCGGCCTCGGCGAGGAGCGTGCGCGTGTCGCGATCGTGGGTTGCGGCGGGGCCGGCTGCAACACGTTGCGTCACGTCGTGGCGCCGCCGAATGCGGTCCGGATTGCGATGAACGACGCGCCGCATCCATCGATGGCCGACGCGGTCTCCCGGATTCTGATCCCGGCGACGTCCCTCGAGGGGTACGCGTCCATGGATGCGAAGGCCGTGCCCCAGATGGAAACGGACGAAGAGAAGGCGATCGCATCGGCCTTGTTGGATCGGGATTTCGCATTGGTCATCGGCGGCCTGGGCGGACAGCTTGGCGGCTGGGGGATGAGCCTCGTCGGTCGGGTCGCGCGGATCCTCGGCGATGCGAGCGTGGCGTTCGCCACCGTCCCGTTCACGATCGAAGGCCCCATCCGCCGGCAGCTGGCGGAAGCCCAACTCCGCCTCTTGCAGGCGCGCGCGGACGGCGTCGTGACGTTCAGCAACGACGGCCTCCTCCGGATCGCCCGCGACCTGCCGCTCGGAAAGGCCTTCGCCGCGCTCGGCGGGATCATGGCGAAGCCCGCGGTGAGCCTCTCGCGGGTCCTCGCGAGGTCCGACGTCGCCCCGTTGCGCCGGATGCTCGCAGAGGTCCGCGACTGGCGGTTCGGGATGGGTACCGGGCGGGACCTCCATCGGTGTTTCCTCGCGGTCGAGGAGGCGTACGCCTCGCCGTGGTTCACATCGCTTCCGGAGGAAATCAGCAACGCCCTCGTCCTCGTGTCGGTGCCGGACCCCGACCGCGAGGTGCCGGAGGTCTTGCGGCAAATCCGTCTGCGGTCGCCGAACGCAATCCTCGCCTGGGCCAACGTGACCGCTGCGGGCGCCGACGAGCGGGCGTCCGTGCAGATTCTGGCCGGCACGTGACTTCTGCTCAACTGCGCGTGGTCCCTGTCGAGCGCAACTTGATATACGTCGTCATCCTCCGGGCGTGCTACGGACTCGCACGGGTCGTCCATGTCCTCGATCGGGAAGGAAATCCGGATTCGCCGCATCTTGGTCGGCGGCAAGGCCCTGATTGTCGCGATGGACCACGGGGTCTCGTCCGGTCCGGTGCCGGGCCTCGAGGACGTCCGGAAGGCCGTCGCGAACGTGGCGAAGGGCGGGGCGACGGCCGTCGTCCTGCACAAGGGCGTCGTACGATTCGCTAAGGACTACTTCGACGAGAAACTCGCCCTCATCCTTCATCTGAGCGCATCGACTTCCCTGAGCGCCCGCGCCGATCGGAAGGTCCTCGTCACCGGGGTCGACGAAGCGATCTCCTTCGGTGCGGACGCGGTCAGCGTGCACGTGAACATCGGCGGGGAGGACGACGATCGGATGATCGAGGACCTTGGGGCGACGGCGGCCGCGTGCGACCGTCTCGGCCTCCCGCTGCTCGCGATGATGTACCCCCGGGGTCCGAAGATCCGGAACCCGTTCGACGTCGACGTCGTGAAGCACGTCGCGCGGGTTGGAGCGGAGCTCGGGGCCGACGTCGTCAAGACGCTGTACACGGGATCTCCGGACACCTTCCGGGAGGTCGTCCGCGGCTGCCCCGTGCCCGTCGTCGTGGCGGGGGGTCCGAAGCTCGACTCGGAGCGGGCGGCGCTCGAGATGGTCGAGGGCGCCCTCGCGGGCGGTGCGGCCGGCGTCTCGATGGGCCGGAACATTTTCCAGGCGAAAGATCCGATCGGCACGACGCGGGCGATCGCCCGCATGATCTTCGACGAGGCCTCCCTCGCTGAAGTGTATCGCGGGTGAGCCCCCATGGACCGCCTGGTGTGGGTGGGGGCCCTTCCCCGCAAGGACAAGGCAGACGTTCGGTCGATCGTCTCGGCCGCGCTCGAGGCCGGATTCGATCGGATCGTGTTGGCGGCACCTGACCCCACGTTGGCGCGTCTCGGCCGCTTCTCGCCGATCTTCCTGAAGGACGATGCGTTCCTCTTCGACGGCGAGCCGATTGGCCGCCTTGCGGCGATCCGCTCCGCCAGAGACGAGTCGGCCGTGCGCGCTCTGCGGGGGACGACGAAGCACGTCGTCGTGCGAACGGAGGACTGGAAGGTCATCCCGCTGGAGAACCTGATCGCACACTTCCAGGGAAGCGGCACTCGCCTCCTCGTCGAAGTCCACGATGCCGCCGAGGCGAAGCTCTTCTTCGAGACGATGGAGGTCGGCGTGGACGGCGTCCTCCTGACGACGTCCAGGGCGAAGGAGGTCCGCGCGTTGCGGTCGGTCCTCGAGTCGTTCCGCGAGGTCGTGCCGCTCGAACGGGCCACGGTCACCTCGATCCGGCCGCTCGGCCTCGGCGACCGCGTGTGCGTCGACACGTGCTCCTTGCTCCGCACCGGCGAAGGCATGCTCGTGGGGAACAGCTCCGCGGGGCTCTTCCTCGTCCATGCCGAGACGTTCGAATCGGGATACGTCGGCGCCCGCCCGTTCCGCGTCAACGCGGGCGCCGTGCACGCGTATATCTACCTGCCCGACGGCCAGACGAAGTACCTCAGCGAGTTGCGCGCCGGGGACGAGGTCCTCACGGTCGATTCGACGGGCCGCGCGCGGTCCGTGATCGTCGGCCGCCTGAAGATCGAACGCCGGCCGCTCGTGCTCGTCGAGGCGGAGGCGAACGGTCGCCGCGTCTCGACGATCGTCCAGAACGCGGAGACGATTCGCTTCGTCACCCCGTCCGGGGGTGCGGTCTCCGTCGGGGAGATCCATCAGGGCGACGTGGTGCTCCTGCGAACGGAAGAGGGCGGCCGGCATTTCGGGATGCGGATCCAGGAGACCATCTCGGAGCGCTGACATGACGAAAGTCGCGGCGGTCATCTTGGCGGACGGCGTTGCGGACGCGGAACGCCAAGCGCGGATGGCGCTGGCGGCCGGCGCGGACCTCGTCGAGCTTCGGTTGGATCGAATCCGCGACGTCGGCGTGAGCGATGTGCGCCGGCTTGCCTCGGCGGTAGGACCTCGATCGATCCTCACGGTCCGATCGGCTGCGCAAGGCGGGCCTGGCCACCTGACGGAATCCCGGCGCAGCGAGCTTCTCAAAGAAGCCTGCAGCCGGTCTTTCGCTTACGTCGACATCGAACTCGAGCGGGACGGCCCGCGCGCGGCGGAAATGGCCGGCCTCGCGAGACGTCATCGCGCGACGCTCATCGTGTCCCACCACTTTTCCCGGCCCGCCGGCCTCGGCCAGGTCCGGGAGGCGCTGGACGCGTGCGCGGCGATCGGGCCCGTCGCGAAGGTCGCGGCCCCCGTCGAAACGATCGACTCGGCGATCGAACTCGGGGATCTCGCGAGGAGCGAGGTCGAACGCGGGCGTCGGCTCGTCCTGGTCGGGATGGGGGCCGCGGGCATGCTCACCCGCGCGGGTGCGGGATCGGCGGGGCAGGAGATTCAGTACGCCTCCGTGGGACCGCTCGCGGCGCTCGGGCAACTCTCCCTGGCGACCGCCAAACGACTCCGAGGGCGGGATTCGTGGGTCCTCGGCCTCGTCGGGCATCCGCTCGGACACTCCCTCTCGCCCACGATCCATGAGGCAGGCCTCGAAGCGCTCGGCCTCCCGGGAACCTATCTCCCGTTCGACGTGGATGCGGTGGGTCTGGTGTCCCTCTTGGCGGCGTCGGACCGCTTCCGGATTCGCGGGTTCAACGTCACGATTCCGTACAAGGAGTCGATCGTGGAGGCGCTCGACGAGTTGGACGGCGACGCCGAGGGGCTCGGTGCGGTGAACACGGTCGTCGTCGGCGACGGCTGGACGAAAGGTCACAACACGGACGTCTTCGGCTTCCGCCTGTCGTTGCGGTCCCTCGGGTTGCGGGTCGGAGAGCGTCGGATCCTCGTGATCGGCGCCGGCGGCGCTGCGAAGGCCGTGGTCCACGTGCTCCTGCGCGAGGGGGCGAGCGTCGCGGTCGCGAACCGAACCGCCGCGCGTGCGGAGGCATTGGCGGACGCGTTCGACGAGCCGATCGAGGTCCTTCCGGTCGAACGACTCGACCGAAGCGGTCCGTGGGACCTCGTCGTGAATGCGACGCCGCTCGGGACGAAGGGATTCGCCACGGATCTGCCGGTGCCCGAAGCCGTGATCGCGAAGGCCGGGTTCGTGTACGACCTCGGCTACAACCCGCCGGACACCGCGCTCCTCGCCGCGGCGAAGCGGCTCGGGAGGCCCCATGCGTCCGGCCTCGAGATGCTCCTCCATCAAGCCGCAAAATCGTTCGAACTGTGGACGGGCCGGTCGCCGCCGGTCGATGCGATGCGCCGCGCCGCGAAGGAGGCTCTCGCGTGAAAGCCCAAGCCACCTGTTTCGGCGCCGGGACGATCGTGAATGCCATCGCGACGGGGAAGGGCGCGGCGTTCGGGCTCGCCCTCCGGGCCACGGCGACCGCGGAGACCCGACCCGAGGGATTCGGCGTGCGGGTGCACGTCCCTGCCTCCGTCGACCCGGCCCTCGCGGAGTCGAGCGCGACGCGCGTGCTCCGGCGCAGCCGGTGGAAAGCCGGTCTCGAAGTCTCCGTCGATTCCGAAATCCCTCCGTCCCGGGGGCTCAAGAGCAGTTCCGCCGTGGCGAACGCCGTCGTCTTGGCGAGCGCCCGTGCGCTCCGCGTGGACCTCGAGGCGTACCAGCTCATCCGGATCGGCGTGGATGCCGCCCTCGATGCCGGCGTCACGATCACGGGCGCGTTCGACGACGCGTGCTCGTCCTTCTTCGGGGGCGTCGTGGTGACGAATAACGCCGCCAGGAAGCTTCTTGCCTCAGGCCGCCTCCCGGAGGACTTAATGGCCGTCGTGCAGATCCCGCGGCGGACCGTCCGCAAGCCGAGCCTCCGAGGGACGGACTTCTCGGTGATTCGCCCCCAAGTCGAGGAGGCGTTTCGCCTCGCCTTGGACGGGGAATACTTCCGCGCGATCGAGGCGAACAGTGCGGCGTACGCGCCGCTCCTCGGCGTGGACGAGGGGCCTGCCATCCGGGCGCGAGCCGCCGGCGCGGTGGCCGCCGGGGTCACGGGGACCGGACCGGCGATCATCGCCCTGGCCAAACCGGGCCATGTCGACGCGGTCCGCCGCGCCATGGGCGACGGGGATTCAGAAATCCGCGTGGTCGGGCTGAACACGACCGAGGCCAGAGAGGTCGTGGCGTGAGGTATCGCGCGATCCCCTCAACTGTCTCCGGGACGATCCGCGCCCCGCCGTCGAAGAGCGTCACGCACCGCGCGATCGTCATGACCGCGCTATCCGGTGGACCGTGTCGGATCCGGCACGCACTGCGGTCTGAGGACACGGACGCCACGGCGTCGGGCATGGAGGCGTTCGGAGTCGACATCGCGACGAGCGACGGCGATCTCCGTGTGTCCGGCGGGCCCCTCCAGGCCCCCGCCCTGCCGATCGATGCGCGGAACTCAGGGACGACGCTTCGGCTTCTCGCCGGCGTCGCCTCCCTCCTCGACGGCACGACGATTCTCACAGGGGACCCTAGCCTTCGGAAGCGGCCCGTCGCACCGCTGCTCGAGGCGCTCCAAGCCCTCGGCGCCCGCGCGGAGTCTCTCGGCGGCGGGGGCTCCCTGCCTATCCGGGTCGGAGGGGCTCTCCGGGGTGGATCCGCGACGATTCCCGGCGGCGTCAGCTCCCAGTTCCTCTCGAGCCTCCTCATCGCGTGTCCCCTCGCCCGGAACCCCTCGGAGATTCGCGTGCTCCCGCCGGTCCGGTCTGAGCCGTACGTCGAGATGACGCGCCGCCTGATGCGCCGATTCGGCGTGGAGTCAATCGCGGACCGTGAGACCTACCGCGTCGCCGGCGGGCAGAGATACGTGCCGATCGATGTCGACGTGCCCGGCGACTTTTCCTCGGCGGCATTCCCTCTCGCCGCCGCCGCGCTGACCGGAGGCGACGTGACGGTCTCCGGTCTTGAGGTCGATGGGCCGCAGGGGGATCGCCGCGTCGTGGAGGCCCTGCGTTCCTTCGGCGCCCGCATCGATGTCGACGCGGATCGGGTCCGGGCCCGCGGGGGGGATCTCGTCGCACAGACGGTCGACGTGGGCGACACGCCGGACCTGTTCCCTGTCCTCGCGGTGCTCGCGACGCAAGCCGTAGGCGAATCGCGGTTCATCAACGGGAGCCATCTCCGATGGAAGGAGAGCGACCGCATCGACGCCGTCGTCTCGATGCTCCGTACCCTCGGGGCGCCCGCGCAGGCGACGGAGGACGGCTGCCGGGTGAGAGGCCCGAGTCGTCTCCGGGGGGCGTTCGTCGATGCGCGGGGAGACCACCGCGTTCTCATGGCGGCCGCCGTCGCGGGCCTCGCGGCGGAGGACCCGGTCGACATCTCGGACCCGTGGTGCTTCCGCGTTTCATACCCGACGTTCCTCGATGACCTGCGGTCCCTCGGCGCGCTGCACGCGGTGGTCGGATGAACACGATCGGCGTGCGTTACCGGACGACGATCTTCGGGACGAGCCACGGCCCGTTCGTCGGGTGCACGATCGACGGTCTCCGCGCCGGGACGCCGGTGGACGCGGAGTTCGTCCAGTCCCAGTTGGACCGCCGCCGCCCCGGACAGAGCTTGCTCACGTCCCAGCGGAAGGAGGAAGACCGCGTGGAGTTCACGGAAGGCATCCGCGGCGGTGCGGCAACCGGCGAACCGATCGTCGCGATCATCCGGAACGAGGACGTGCAATCGAAGTCGTACTCGGACATCGCGCGCGTGCCGCGGCCGGGACACGGAGACTTCGCCGCCCTGCGAAAGTACGGCGGGAAGAGCGACTTGCGCGGCGGTGGTCAGCTGTCGGGACGCATGACCGCCCCGCTCGTCGTGGCCGGTGCGATCGCCCGCGGCCTCCTGAGGGAGCGGGAGATCCGGTTCTACGCCCATGCGGCCCAAGTCGGCGGTGTGGTCGCCCAGGCCGTGACTCCCGCCGAGATTGAGACGAACGTGGAGCGCACGCCGGTCCGGTGTGCGGACCTGGACGCGGCGGATCGCATGATCGCGGAGATCGAGGCGGCCCGGAAGGACCGGGACAGCGTCGGCGGCGTCATCGAGGCCGCGGTCACGGGCCTCCCCGCGGGCGTGGGCGAGCCGTTCTTCGATTCCGTGGAGTCGGCCTTGGCGCACCTCATGTTCTCGATTCCCGCGGTCAAAGGGATCGAGTTCGGCGCCGGATTCCGGGCGGCGGCGATGCGCGGCAGCGAACACAACGATCCGTTCGTCGTCGAGGCGGGACGCGTGGTCACCGCCACGAATCATGCGGGCGGGATCCTCGGGGGGATCACGGACGGCATGCCGGTCACGTTCCGCGTCGTCGTGAAGCCGACCGCATCAATTGCGAGGCCGCAGCAATCCGTCGACCTGGAGACGATGCGGCCGACGGAGGTCGTCGTCACGGGCCGCCACGATCCTTGCATCGTGCCGCGCGCCGTGCCCGTCGTCGAGAACGCGGCGGCGATGACGATCCTTGATCTGATGCTCGTGGGGGGATTCATCTGAGCGAAGCGGAAATTGCGCGGTTGCGCGAGGAAATTGCGGATGTCGACAGGGAGATCGTCGGCCTCGTGGCGAGGCGCCTGCATCTGGCGGCGCAAGTCGGAGTGGAAAAGAAGCTCTTGGAGAAGCCTGTCCGGGATGAGGAAGCCGAAGATCTCGTGCACACCCGCTTCCTGTCGGAGTGCGCGGCGCGCGACATCCGTGCGACCTTCGCGGAAGGCCTCGCAGGTCTCCTGATCGACGAGTCGATCCGCCGCCAGGAGGCGGTCCGCACGCCGCCGTCGCACCACCAACGGATTCTCGTGGTCGGCGGCGCGGGACAGATGGGCCGGTGGCTGTGCCGCTACTTCCGCTCGCGCGGGTTCGAGGTGGTCGTCAACGATGCCGCGGGTCCCCTCGAGGGGTTCCCGTTCGAACCGGACCTGCGACGTGCGGTCCACGAGGCTGACGTCGTCGCCGTGTCCGTCCCGATGTCCGTTTCTGCCGACGTCCTTCGGGCGATCGCCGAGATGAAACCCAAGGCGCTCGTGTTCGACATCGCCAGTCTCAAGGCTCCGGTCGAGGAACCGCTCCGGTCGATGGGGCGCGCGGGCTTGCGCGTCGCGAGCGTCCATCCGATGTTCGGCCCGAACCTCTGGCCCCTCTCGAGCGGCAACATCACGTTCAGCGACTGCGGCAACGCCGTCGCGGTCCTCGAGGCGAAGGAGCTCTTCCGTCCCAGCGGCGCATCCTTCGTGGACGTCTCGCTCGACCACCACGACGAATTCATGGCGTTCCTCCTCGGGCTCAGCCACCTCTGCCTCCTGACGTTCGCGAGGTGCGTCGCGCACAGCCCGTTCGACCTCGCCGGCCTGAGGCGGCCCGCGGGCACGACGTTCTCCCGCCTCTCCCTCGCGGCCGCCGGGCTCCTCGCCGATCCGCCGGCGCTCCTGCGGGACATCCAGGCGTTGAATCCCCACACACCGGCGATCCAACGCCGAATCCGCGACGTCCTCGAGGACTGGCGGAAGGCGACCTCCGCCCCCGATGGGTCTGAATTCTTGCGGCTCGTTGAGGAGGCCCGAACGTATTTCGCAGGAGGGACGCCGCTCTGACGAAGATCCCCGTGGCGGTCCTTGGGGCGACCGGGGCGATCGGCCAGCGGTTCGTCAGCCTGCTCCAGGACCATCCGATCTTCGAGATCGCGGTCCTCTGTTCCTCGGAGCGGAAGGTCGGCGGACGTCTCGGCGAGTTCTGGCGGCTCGAGGACGTGCCTCTCGCCCCCAGCGTTGCGGAGATCGAGATTCAGCCCCTCGATGTGAAAGGCCTCGTCCGCGCCGGCGTCGTCTCGGCGTTCAGCGCCCTGCCGTCGGACGTCGCGGTCGAGCTCGAGATCGACGCGGCGCGAGCGGGCATCAAGGTCTTCTCGAACGCATCGGCGCACCGGATGGAGGCCGACGTCCCGCTCCTGGTGCCCGAGGTCAACCCGGACCACGTCGCGCTCATCGAGCGCCAACGGTCGTTCGTTGGAGGCGGTTTCCTCGTCACGAACCCGAACTGTTCGATCACGGGGCTCGTCCTCCCGCTCCGGCCCCTCGCCGATGTCTTCGAGATCGGATCGGTCCATGTCGCAACCTACCAGGCGCTCTCGGGCGCCGGATATCCTGGGGTCTCGTCGCTCGACATCACGGCTAACGTGTTGCCGTTCATCGAGGGCGAAGAGGAAAAGATGCGGCACGAGGCGAAGAAGGTCCTCGGGGCGTGGTCCGGCGGAGTCGCCCCGAGCGGAATCGACGTGTGGGCGAACTGTGCCCGCGTGCCGGTCCGGGACGGACATCTCGAGGCCGTCTCCATCCCTCTCACGCAGGACGTCACGTCGCAGGAAATCGCCAGGATTCTCTCATCGTTCCGGGGAGAACCGCAGCGCCGGAAGCTGCCTACGGCCCCGGACCGGCCCATCATCGTCCTTGCGGAGGAGGATCGCCCGCAGCCCTTGCGGGATATCATGGCCGGTGAGCCGGCGCGGGCGCGCGGCATGGCCGCCACAGTCGGTCGGATCCGCGCCGCGGACCGGGTCCTGCGGTTCTTTGTCCTCTCGCACAACACCCTCCGCGGAGGTGCGGGAGGGAGCGTCCTCAACGCCGAACTGGCCCACCGGAGGGGATACTTTGACTGAGTCCGCGAAGCTCGCGAAGTTTGGCGGTGCCTGCGTGAGCGAGCCCGACATGTACCGTCGGATCGCAGGCTTGATTCGCAACGACACGGCGCGGCAGTTCCTCGTCGTCTCGGCGATCTCGGGCGTGACGGATTCGATCCTCGCCTCGGTCAGCAAGCCTCTCGCGGAGAAGGAAATCGATTCGTTCGTTGCCGAGATGCGGCACGTGCATCTCCGTCTCCTTTCGAAGGGCGAGCGGGCCGGGGACGTCGCCGTCGAGGCGATCGAGGCCCTTTGCACGAAGCTGTCTCGTCTCCTGTACGGCATCTCGTACACGGAGGAAATCACCCCGCGCGTGCAAGACTTCGCCCTCTCTTTCGGGGAGCGCCTTGCGGCACAGGTCATCGCCTCGAATCTCCGGATCGATGGCGTCGACGCGGTCTCGTTCGAGGCCGATCAGATCGGCCTCATGACGGACGAAAACTACGGCAACGCGAGCGTCCTGCTCGAAGAGACGAAGCTCCACATGGCGCCGTTCCTGCGCCGCCAAGAGGGTGCCGGGCACGTCAGCGTCATCACGGGGTTCTTCGGGCAATCGCCGGAGGGGAAGACCGCCACGTTCGGACGGGGCGGCTCGGATTACAGCGCCGCCGTCGTGGCGTATGCGCTCGGATTGCCTCTCATCGAGATCTGGAAGGACATCGGCGGCTTCATGAGCGCGGACCCGAAGATTGTCCCGGAAGCGTTCCCCCTCGCCGCCCTGTCGTACGACGAGGCCGCGGAGCTTTCGTACTTCGGCGCGAAGGTCTTGCATCCGCGTGCGGTCCAACCGGCGCGCGCGTCCGGTGCGTCGATCGTGGTGAAGAACATCTACGACCCGAAGGAGCCGGGCACGCGGATCGGTCCGGACACGGTCGACCGGACGGGGGACGTGAAGAGCGTTTCCTACGTGCGGGACCTGACCACGCTCAAGGTGTTCACGGCCGGCGCCGGCGTGAAGGAAGGGCTCCTCTCCCACGCCGCAACCGCGCTCGCATCGGCCGGGGTGAACGTGTACACCGCCGCCACGTCCCAGACGTGCATCGCGTTCGTCGTCGAGTCGGATGCGGTGGGCCAGGCGAAGAGATCGCTCGCTCGCCTCCCGCCTACCGCCGTGGATCGAATCGAGGTGGCTCCGCACGCCTCCCTCATCTGCTTCGTGGGGGAAGGCCTCGGGTACGCCAAGGGGATCGCGGCGCGGGTCTTCCGCGCGGTCGCGGAACGCGGGATCAACGTGCAGCTCATCTCCGCTGGCGCGTCGATGGTCGCGTATCATTTCACGGTGGACGCGAAAGACCTCGAGCGCGCGGTCCTGGCGGTGCACCGCGAGTTCTTCGGGCAACCGATTCGGGTCGCGGGCGGCGCTGCGACCGGGTAATCGGTCGCCCGTCGTGACTCCTCGGGTTCGGTCGGCAAGACCGCGTACCGATTCAGAGCGCGGGCCCCGCCCTCGGTCCCAGGAGATGTTGTCGGGCGAGTCCGAGAGGGGGTGCACCGATCGCAAGCAGGGAATCGTGGAACTCGCGCAGCGTGGCCCCTTCGTGTTTCGCGAACCAGTCTGCGCGTAGCTTCTTGATCATGAGCTTCCCCAGCGTGTAGTTGAGGTAGCCGGGATCCCACGTCCCGCGCTTCGCCTCCCGCTCCGCCGGCAGCCGATCGAGGTACGCGTTCTCCATGAAGAACCGGGTCGCGTCTTCCCACGACCATCCGCCCGTGTGCATCATGATCGAGGAGATGTAGCGGCAATCGCGCAGGAGCGCATCTTGGAGTTGCGCGAGCCTCAGCCGAAGGTCGCCGAAGCCCTGGTCGGGCATCATCTCCTCGCAGTAGTGCGCCCAGCCCTCGGTGAACGCGTACGAATAGTACGAGCGCAGCACCGCCGATTTCACGCGCCGTCGGTGGAGGAAGTGGACGTAGTGGCCCGGATAGCACTCGTGCACCGAGATGTTCCGCAAGCTCGTGTAGTTCAGGTGACGCAGCCACTCCTCTCGCTTCTCCGGCGACCAGTCGTCTTCCACGGGTGTGACATAGTAGAAGGCCTCTTTGGCGACCTTCTCGAAACTCCCCGGCGAGTTCATCGCGGCCGTCGCGAATCGGTAGAAGCGGGGCGTCTCGATCGCCTGCGCCCGTTCCTCCGACGGGACGGCGATGATGTCGCGATCCACCACGTACTGTCGGATTTCCTCGAGCATCCGGCGCGTGTCCTCGATCAGCGAGTCCGCGGTCGGATGGTCCCGCTCGATTCCCTCGAGGACCTCCGGTGGTGTCTTCGACGCATCGATTCGCTTCGCGACCTCCTGGAGTCGGATTCGGTTCTCCTTCAAGTCTGCGCGGCCCACCTCGAGCAAGCGCTCGATCGGGATCTTCGCGAGGTGTTCCGCATAGATCATCCGCGCATACTTCGTGCGGCCGAGGGCGAAGCCCGCCTTGATACGGGGCTTGAACTCTCCGTCGAGGATCTTCACGAACCGGTCCAGTTCCGACTTCGCCACCTCGTTCGTCCGCTTGACGAGATGCTGCACCGCGGGGGAGGCGTTGCCGAGGTGTTCGGGCAGCTCCCTCGAGTACGAATCGAGGATTCCTCGCGCGGCCATCTCGCCCACCTCGTAGAACGTGTCGGCGAGGCGGCGATCCAGGGTCGCGCGGAGGTCCTTCAGAAACCGCGGGACATCGGCCTGCAGCTTTGCGACCGCCCGCATGCGGCGGTCGAACGGCGCATAGTTCCGCAACAGGTAGTTCACGATGTTCATTCGATACAGCGAATGGGTCGGGAGGGTCCACGGCCGTCGACGATCCTCGATGTCCGAAAGCTCGGTCAGGAGCATTCCTCGGAGGACTCCGAGCTCGAGCTTCGCGTTCGGGGAGAGACCGTCCCGCGCGGCGAACCGATCGAGGCCGTTGAGGTGCCTCCGCATCACCTGCGCAAAACGCCGTACGGAGGGAGTCGTGTAGACGGGCAGCCGGCCATCGTACGCGTGCAGGCCGGACGAGGCCGCGAGCGTCGGGTGGAACGCTCGATAGTCGCTCAAGATTCGTCGGGCGAACTTCGGGAACGAAGGGGCCGTTTTCGTCTCAGCCATGGTCTCCCCCGGTCGTGGATGGTCTCCGGGCGGAAAAGGCTTCGGGCCTTCCGTTCGGATCGCGGATTCGCTGCGCCTCCCAGGCCGGGACCGGGGAACAACGTATACGTAGTCCGGACCGGTTCCCGTATCCGGGGGGCGCGGAGTCCGTGTTGAAGGTCCTCATCATCGACAACTACGACTCCTTCGTGTACAATCTGTACCAGGCCTTCGGAGAGCTCGGGGCGGAGCCGGTCGTCCTCCGCAACGACGCGGTCACGTTGAACGAACTCAAGGGAATCGAGCCCGACGCGTTCGTCCTCTCCCCTGGACCTGGCCATCCTGCGAGCACCCGCGACTTCGGCGTCTGCGGGGACGTCTTGAGGGAGCTGAGCCCCGCGACGCCGACCCTCGGGGTGTGCCTAGGCCACCAGGGAATTGCGACGGTCTTCGGCGGCACCGTCGCGCATGCATCGCGGGTCCTCCATGGAAAGACGAGCGTGGTCCACCACGATCGCCGGACGATCTTCGATGGCCTCCCGAATCCGATGGTCGTAGGACGCTACCATTCCTTGGCGATCGACCTCGAATCGATGCCTCCCGATCTCGAGGTGAGCGCCACCGCGGACGACGGAGAGATCATGGCGGTGCGGCATCGCCGCCATCCGATTGAGGGGGTCCAATTCCATCCCGAGTCGATCCTTACGCCGGACGGTCCGATCCTTCTCCGGAACTTCCTCGCGGCCGCGGCGCCGTAGCCGTTGGCGCGGACTACCGGGTCCCCACGACGAAAAACCCGTTGTTGCCCCGTCTGATCGAGACGTCGCGCAATCCGTGCGCCTCGACTTTCTGTGCGAGCTCGTCCGGGTTGGAGAACGAGAGGTGCTCCCCCCGCCGGGCCGTGAACCAGTGGAACAGGGTGCCGGGCGCCTCTGAAGGCGGGAACTCCACGAGTACGAACCGGCCGCCGGCCCGCAGGACGCGGTGAACTTCGGTGAGGACCCGCTCAGGATCCTCCATGTGATGGAACGAGACGACCGCGGTGACGCGATCGAACGTTCCATCGGGGTACGGGATCGCGTGTGCCCGGCCTTCGAAGAAATGGATGGCGGGCCTTCGTCGACGGCCGAACGCCACCTTCTTCGCGTTCGGCTCGAGGATCACGATTTCCGCGCAACCGGTTGCGAACCGCTCCGTTGCGGCACCTGCGCCGCCCCCGAGGTCCAGGAGCCGCATTCCAGGTCCCGGAGTGACGATTTCACGGAGCACCGCGAGGTCTGCCAGTCGTTTTCGGACACTCCACCACTCGACGGTCCGGATGCCCAGGGCCATCGTCAACCCGCTCGGAATCCGATACCTAGAGGCCTTGCTCCTCGAGGCAGCAGTTGGTGACGGCGAGTCCCTTTGACGTCTTCCGGACCGTGATTGCGTTCGCCGTGCGGTTCGTGACGTCGATCCCCGCAATCGTCACGGTCTGCTTTGCTGGAACGCGCACTTCGGACGCTCGACCCGTCCCCATCGGTTCCGGGACGCGCGAGTCCGGTCAAAAGAGCTTCGGTCCGGCGAGCCGCTCCGCTATCCCGAAGAAATCATGATGGCTGCCGCGGATTCAGTGCGTGTGCGCGTGGGCGTGCTGGTGGGCGTCGGTCTCGTCGGGCGCCCCTTCGCCTTTCGGGCTGAAGCTTTGGCCACAGCCGCACGTCGACCAGCTGTTCGGGTTGCTCACGACGAACCCGCTTCCCGCGACGCTCTCCGTGTAGTCGACGCTGGAGCCGTCGAGGTACTGCACGCTGTTCGGGTCGACGACGACCTTGATCCCGTTCGCGTCGAGGACCTCGTCGCCTTCATGGAGCTTGTTGTCGAGCGCCATTCCGTATCGGAAGCCGGAGCATCCGCCGCCGGCCACGTACATCCGAAGGTACGTGGTGTCGGAGGTCCCGTGCTGACCGATCAGGTCGCGGAGCTTGTGCACGGCGTTGTCGGATAGGGTGACGTTGAACATGTTCGGCCCTGTCGCCCGTACGAGTATGAGCGCGTTATATAATCCTTTGTCCTCCAGTTCGATACGGGCGGAATGCCCCCCCCGGGCTCTACTCGAGGATCCTCCCCATATACCGGCGCTCGGCGCGGAAGCCGAGGCTCTCGTACACATGACGCGCCCGGGCGTTCGTCTCGGCGACCTCCAGCTTGATCTTCCGGTGACCTCGCTTCCGTGCCCATTCGCCGGCCCATTCGACCAGCGACTTCCCGACCCCCTTGCCTCGATGTTCCGGGACGACCCAGATGTCGTAGATGAACGCGTGCGTCTCCGGCGTCAGGAAGCCGCTTTCGCCGAGGACTAGGTATCCGAGGAACTCTCCGGACGGCCCTTCCGCCATGTACTTCTCGGTCCGGCTTCCTTCGAAGTACGGCTCGATCTTCTTGCGGAAATGGGCCTCCCACCGTCGGCGATCGAGGCGCTTCCGCTCGTCCTCGGGGAGGTCGTCCCACGCCGTTTGCAGCGTGGCGCCCCAGAGGATTGGGTACTCCGACGCCCGGGCCCGTCGCATGCGAAGCTCCACGGTCGCACCGGTCCGCTCATCCGTCTCGCCGGCGATTAAGGTGTCGGCCGACCCGCATTCGCCGGTCTGAGAGTCGGCGCCGACTCGTGTCATTCATCGAGAGTTCCGCTGTCGCCTGTACGATGGCAGCGATGCATGAGACCCGAGCTTTCTCGGCAACGCCCAGAACCTTGTCTGTTTGGCCTTCGACGCATGGGGGTGGGGTGGGCTCATCCCCGGTGACTGCAAGCGTTGATAAGCGAGTTTCTGGTTCAGTCCATCAAATAGAAAATGGAAGTGGCATTCTTGGATGCGACTTTCCGGGGACAGGTTCCCAACTTCGGCACTTGAGAGGCGGTGAACACTAGTTGCAAGTTGCACGAACCAACGAAGTATCGGCGACTGGACTGACACGGCGTCGGCTCGGTCAGAGCGCCCTGACCTACGCGACCTCGGCGGCCGCAAATGCCGCCGCCGCAGGGCTTTATGCGAGCGCGGTCGGCCTGCAAAGGTCTGGCGATTCACTAACTGGACTGGTTAACATCGCGGGCACTCTCGTCCTTTACGTCGGGCTCCTTGCCGGGCTCGCCGCTGCGATTCTATTCATCGCTGCCATGGAGGAACTTAGACTCAGGTGGCCCTGGATTGACCCGGCTTCTCGGCGAGCGTTCTCTATCTTCTGGACCCTCAGTCTCCTCGGGCTCGTCGCACTCGGGTTGCTCGGAGCTATGTATGCGGGATCCGCAGTTGCGTTCACGTTCGAGAGGGCCCAATTCATCGTAGTCGCCTTCCAAGGGGTCTGCGCGGTCGCCGCGGCGATCTTCGCGGTCGCGCTCGCCTCGCTCCCATTCATGCTTTCCGCGGGGAGCTCGCGCCGCCTCGCCATTGTGGCGGTCTTGCTGGCGGGAGTCGGCATCGCCGGGGAGATGGCCATCGGCATCTCAAATTCCGCGCTCTACAGCCCAACGAGTTCCAGCCTTCTGATGTTTGGCGGCTTCCCGCTCGTGAACCTCAACTTGCCTTTCGGTGCACTCGTGGCGTTCAGCGCCGCCCTACTTTGGCTGGCCTATAGACAACTTCCTTCCGCCCTCGATAATGGCCTCGCCCAGTCGAGCGCGATGATAAGCGGTCCCGGCGCCGCCCAAGCACGCCCGCTCGAACAGCTGATGACAACCGTACTGCGCGGGCTGCAGGTCGGGCTCGGGTGGATGCGACCGCCTTTCGCGTGTCCCCGGCGATTGGTTGCCGGGCGTTGTCATTCGCCCGCCAGCCTTTATATGACCCTCCTTCCTTTTTGCGCGCGTGCTCCCCTCGCGCTGCGTTCGATGCGGCGCCTCGAGTCGTGACTTCCTGTGCGGCGCGTGCACCGACTACCTCGTCGCGTACTGTCCGTTCTGGCTGAACCCCGCCATCCTCCCCGGCCCATCGCTGATCGATCTCGTGGACCCCCGGGAGGTCGCGCTCGTCGCGACGGATTTGGCTCAGGTCGAGTGGCACACGCCGCAATCCGAGACGCCCTCCGCGGATGCGATCCGTCTGGTTCATCTCCTTCGGCTCGATGCCGACGCACATCCCGTGCTCAGCGTCGGCGATGCGGAGGTCCTCCATGCCTTCCTCCGAGCCGGGCGGCGGGAGCCGCCGACGAGTCGGGAGGAGCGCGCGGCCCTCGCGGCGGTTTGCCG
>DASPZJ010000035.1:0-34355 GCA_035636315.1 Thermoplasmata archaeon | reverse complement strand
GCGGTGATCGTCCGCGGTCTGAAGGACGGCGTCAAGGCCGGCTGGATGTTCTGGCAGACCCTGGACCACCAGGAGTGCTACCGCAAGTACGGGTTCAACGCGACGAGCTATCCCGTCGGCGCGCCGATGGCGATGGCGGCGGAGATGATCGACCGGGGCGAGATCAGCCGCACGGGCGTGTATCCGCCGGAAGTCCTCGACCCCGCGCCGTTCCTCAAGCACTTCCCGGAATACGGGATCGCGATCGAGGAGAGGCGACTCGCCTAGGGACGGCAAGGTTCAGCGGTGCCGGAATCCCGGCACACCGCCGAGGGACTTCGCGGCCCGCACGCCGTTCACGGCAGCCCGGGCGACCTCCCGCACGGCGACGTGATGGAGGACATCGAAGGCGCGGTAGTCGATCCGACGCGACGCCCGCGTCCCTGTCGCGAAGCCGAGGATCGTGTCGCCGTCCGCCGACATGTGCGCCGGGCGCACCGCGAGGGCGATGCCATCGTGGGCGAGCTCGACGAGGCGGGCGAGCTGCTCGTGGTCCAGCGGTGCGTCCGTGCCGACGATGCCGATCGTGGTCCCGGATCGAGTCGTCGACCGCTTCGTGTACTCCTCGAGGACGTCGTCCATCTCGACGAACCCCTTGCCGTCGTCGCGGAGGGTCCCGCCCACCGTGCGATTGGCGAATGGATCGTACACGTTCCCGACACAGTTCGTCACGACGATCGCGCCGACGGTCCAAGGGCCCGCCTTCGCCGCGCTGCTGCCGAGACCTCCTTTCGTGCCGCCCTTGCGCCCGAAGAACGGCCCGACCGTCGCGCCGGTGCCCGCGCCGACGTTCCCTTGGGGGACCGGCCGAGTCCCCGCCTTCGCGCACGCCTCGGATCCGAGGTCTGTGTAGTCGAGGCCTTCCGTGTCCGCGAACTCCAGATCGTAGATGTTGGTCCCCATGATGGACGGCATCTTTCCCCCGCCCGTCCGGGAGGCGAGTTTGTTCTCCAGAAGGTAACGTCGGATCCCTCGCACGGCGTCGAAGCCGTAGACGTCGCCGCCTGCGAGGAGGAGCGCGTGCCGCTCGATGAACGTCTTCCCGAGGTCCGAGGCGGCGGTGTCGTACGTGCCGGGCCACCCGCCGCGGGAATCCGAGAAGGCTATGGCGGGCGGATCGAGGAGGACGACCGTCGTGCCGGTTCGTCGCGGGAGGTCCTGCGCGTGGCCGACCCGCACGCCGCGGATCGCCGTGAGCGTCGCGTTCGAAGGGATGGCCTCCACTCCGGAACGGTCGGCAAGCGGTCGCGGCGTATTTAACGAATCGGAGGCCCGGGTTGGGGAATGGCTGTCCGTACGTCATACCTCTAAGTAGAGGTATATTCCCGACCGAACCCGGGCGAATACGGCGGTCTCGATTCCCATGCCAGCGCGCCTAGGCGGAGAGGTCCGTGATTCGGTGTCGGCCCGCGTACACGTTGAACCGCTCGCCGCGCGCGAATCCGACGAGCGTCATGCCGAACTCGTTCGCCAGGGTGACCGCCAGGCTGGAGGGCGCTCCGACCGCGACGACGAACGGCACGCCCGCCACCGCAGCCTTCTGGATGATCTCGAAGCTCGCGCGGCCGCTAACGGTTAGAATCCGATCCGACAGCGGGACGTGGTCCGCGAGGAACTGCTCGCCGACGACCTTGTCGACCGCATTGTGGCGGCCGACGTCCTCGCGCACGCTCCCGCGGCGGCCGGCGGCGTCGAACAGCCCCGCGGCGTGGAGTCCGCCCGTCTGCGAGAACAACGCCTGCCCGGTCCGGAGACGTTCCGGGATCGCGGCGATCGTCTCGGCGGCGGTGAGGGGCGTGTCCTTCGGGATCGGGTGGCGGGCGGCCACGCGGACGGCCTCGAGGGAGGTCTTGCCGCAGACGCCGCAGCTGGACGACATGTAGAAGTGGCGGCTCAATCGGTCCGCGTTGAACTCGACGTCGGGGCGGAGGACCGCGCTCACGATGTTGTACTCCTGCGGCACGCTGGCGTCGGTGCAGTACTCGATGCGTGCGAGGTCCCGCTTCCGGGAGACGATCCCTTCCGTCAGGAGGAATCCGGCCGCGAGCTCGAAGTCGTTTCCCGGCGTCCGCATCGTGACGGCCAGCGACGTGGGGGCGTGGCCCGTCCTCTCCACGCGGACCTCCAACGGCTCCTCCGCCGCAAGACGGTCGCCCTCCTGGACGAGTCGCCCCGGGCTCCGCTTCCATACGTCCGCGGTCGCCGTCGGGCCGGGTCGGTTCACGGCGCCGCCTCGCGCCTCGAGGCCTTCGTGATGCGCACGAGGGCGTTGTAATCCGGCATCTCGCAATGGGGATCGACGACGCCGCGGCGGATCAGGACGTTGCCTTCGGGCCAGTAGATCTGGACGTTCCGCGGGCGGATCGGGGCGAAGCGGACGGGGCCCCGCAGCGACCCAAGCGTGTTTGTGACGAGGACCTCCTCGCCTTCCGCCACGCCGAGGGCTTTCGCGTCCTCGGCCGACATCAGGACATCGCGCCGACCCGCCCCCAGCAGGAAGTCGACGTCCCCGTGGATCATCGAGTTGAATTGCTTCCCGCGCCGCGTGCTCAGCAGGAACCCCCCCTCCGGGATGTTCGTGTCCGGCAGCCCGACTGGCGTGAAGCGCGCCCGGCCGTCCGGCGTGGGGAAGACGCCGCCCTCGCAAAGGCGAGGGCCGCCGTACTGGAAGGCGTCGCCCTTGGATGCGAGGTTCTGGATGCCGTCGTAGGTCGGGATCGCCTGGGCGATCTCTCGACGGATCGAGGCGGCGTCCTTGAAGTGCACGAGCCGCGTTGCGCTCGGGATGGCGTGTTCGGCGAGGTTCATGAAGATCTCCCACTCGGCGCGCGCCTCGCCGACCCGCCGGCGGGGGATCTGCGGGGAGAAGTACACGCGCCGTTCCGTGGACGTCTCCGTGCCGCCGCCCCGTTGCTCGTACCGCGTCTGCGCGGGGAACAGGAGGACCTTCTCCGCGGGCTCGACGAGCATCGAGCTCGTGAGGACGAGGTCTTGGTGGATCCGGAGGGGAATGCGTCCGAGGGCCTCGCGGACGTACTCGGGTTCGGGCAGCGTCTCGAGGAAGTTGCCTCCCGCCTGATACAGGACGTCGAGGAGGCCTTCGTGCGCCGCGTCGATCATCCCGACCGCCGTCATGCCGGCCATCGTCGGAGGCCGGAACCCCCAGACCTTCCCAAACCGGTCCGCGTTCTCGTCGTCGACCGGAAAGCCGAGCCCGTACGCGCCGGGCTGGGCGCCCATCTCCGAGCCGCCCTGGACGCCGCTGTGCCCGCGGATCGGCATGAGGCCGCACTTCTCCCGACCGACGATGCCGCGCACCAACCCGAGGTTCACGATCGCCTTGACGTTGTCCACGCCGAAGCGGTGGTGCGTGATCCCCATGCTCCATACGAAGACCGCGTGGCGGGCCTCGTGGTACATCCGCGCGAAGTCGAGCATCCGCTCCCGCGAGACGCCTGCCTGGCGTTCGAGCTCCTCCCAGGGCTCGGACACGAGCAGCACGCGCAGCGCATAGAAGCCGGTCGTGTGCTTCTCGACGAACGCCTCGTCGATCCAGTTGTTCTCGAGCATGTGCTTCAGGACGCCCGTGATGAAGGCGATGTCGCCGCCCGTGTGGACCTCGAAGAATTCGTCGGCGAAGTGCGTGCCGAAGAGGGCGCTCCTCGGCACCGAGGGCACCCAGTACCGCTCGAGGCCGGGCTCCCGCATCGGGTTCACGACCGCGATCTTCGTGCCGAGCTTCTTCGCGTAGTACAGGTATTTCATCGTCACGGGCTGGTTGTTCGGGACGTCGGAGCCGAAGAAGACGATGAGGTCGGACCCGATCCAATCGGTGTAGGAGCAGGTCGAAGCGGCGACGCCGAGCGTGTCCTTCATCGCCGTCGTGCTGGGCGAGTGGCACGGCCGGCTCGAGTTGTCGATGTGGTTCGTGCCGATGAACCGTGCGACCTTCGACGCAACGTAGTACGACTCGTTCGTCATCCCGCGGGAGGTGATGAAGAACGCGATGCGGTCCGGAGTCGTCGCGCGGATGCCGGTCGCCGCGAGGTCCAGCGCCTCGTCCCATTCGATCCGGCGGAAACCGGCATCGCCCCGGTCCCGCACCATTGGGTAGGCGAGGCGGCCGAGCTCCCGCAGCTCGCTCGAGGACTTCGATCCGAGGGGCTTGACGTCCTTCAGAATCTTCGTCCGAAGTCGTCCCATCGTGTTCAGCGGCAGGAGGTCCAGGCGGACCGTGCAGAGGTGGATGCCCTCCATCGTGAAGTCGCGGAGGCCCGTCGTCCCCAGGGCGCAGCCGTCGCACACGCCGTTCCGGAGGATCCGCATCGTCAGCAGAGGCCGGCGCTTGTTGTTCCACGCGGATCGGAGGACTTCGCGGTAATTGTGCGGCTTCGTGAAGCCGAGTCCAAAGGGAACCGGGCTCACGCGCCGTACGCCCTTCTGCCGCCGGGGCGCAGCCACGATTCTGGCATACGGCTACGGCTTATCTTTCCTTGCCTGCCCGGTTCACGGCGCGGGGCTGCCATCCCGAACCCTCCTTTTCAAGCGGAGAGCCCATTCCTCGTCCGTGGAGACGGCATTGATCCTCGCAGGGGGCCAGTCGCGGCGATTTGGACGTCCGAAGTCGCTGATCGACATCGGCGGCGTACCGATGATCCGGCGGGTAGCCGAAGTCATGCTGACTATGGCGGAAGAGACCCTCGTCTCCGTCGCGGACGTGAGGACGGAAACGGCCCTGCGGTCCGTGATGCCCGACGCCGCGTTCGTGATCGATCGCCGTGGCGGGCAGGGACCGATCGAAGGCTTCCGATCCGGATTCGAGGTGGCCCGTGGCGATCGAGTCCTCGTTGCGCCGTGCGATGCGCCCCTCCTGCGGCCCGCGCTGTATCGTCTCCTACTCGACTCGATCGGGAAGAGGGACGCCGCCGTGCCGAGGTTCGACGTGATCGACCCCGTCCGCGCGGTCTACCGCCGGAAGGCCGTGCTCAACGTGCTCGCCGGCGGCACCGACGTCCCGTCGCCCTCGGCGCTGGTGGACAGCCTCGATGCCGTGTTCGTGGACCCGCCTCGCCTGCGACTCGCCGACCCGGACCTTTCTTCCTTTCTCGACGTCAACAGCCAGAAAGATCTGGAAGACGTCCTCGGAAGAATCTCGGCGGCGCGCGACTGATCACGCGAGTTTGACGTTTCGAGCGACCGGCGCGACGGTCTGAACGTACCCTTTCGGCTCCGTATTCGCGAAGATGTCCTGGAGCAGCTTCGACCGTTCCTTCTGCGGCACGCCATCGAGGAACTTCCGCTTCTTGCCGGTCTTCTCCCACTCGCGGAACTCCTCCTGCTTCGAGACGTACAGGGACTTGACCGTGTTCTGCACGAATCGCGTCCCGCCCGCGCTCACGGCGTCCGGATCGTAGTCTCGTTGGACGAACTCGATGAAGAACCACTCGTCGTCGAAGAGCTCGCGCGTGAAGGCCTGGAGCAGCGGCCCGAAGGAATCCTTGTCTTTGTAGATCGGCGTGAGGAACTCGCCTCCCTTCGACTCGAGGTGCGCCTTGAGCTTCGCGAGGTCCGTCGTCCGGAGCGCCAGGTGCTGCATGTACGTGTGCGCGTCCTTCTGCGGCTCCCCCGCGAAGCCGTACACGAACGGAGCCTGGGCATGGGAGACCTCGTTCGGAGCGCTCAGCCCCATGACGACCGCGAGGCATTCGCCTGTCAAACCGCTCCGGCACGCGAACGTGGCCATGGCGGTCTTCTCCTCGCCGACCCGCTCGGTCTCGTACACACCGACATAACCGCTGTTCAACAGGAAGTCGCGCAGGGATCGATAAGTGTTCAGGTCCCGGCACAGGACGGTCTTGTGGTCCACCTTCAGTTTCATGAACGCGGGAGCGGGCATTCCGTCACCGCTCTCGGAGGGGAACCCGGGGCGATAACCCTTTCGTGGCACCGGTTCGCACGGACCCCCGCCGGCCTCCCCGACGGTCAGGTCGCGGGCCCGACCGAGTTCGCGAGGACGCCGATGCCCTCGATTTCGATCTCGACCCGATCGCCCGGATTCAGGTACCGCGCCTTGTCGCCCCGCTCGAGTTCACATCCGCCCGGGATCGTTCCGCTGCCCCAGACTTCGCCCGGGTGGATCGTCTGTGCATGCGAGAGGTGCTCGACCATCTCCGGGAACGACCAGAGGGCCCGCTCACCTTGCTTGACGAGCGGATTCCCTTGGACGAGTTCGTGATACCGCCCGCGCGACCGCTCCTCTCCGTTGACGCGCACCGCCACGGATTGGTCGCGCAACTCGCCGAGCTCGTTCCGCGTGACGATGCACGGACCGAGGGCGTTCGCCCAGTCCTTCCCCGGCGCCGGGCCCATCCCGATCCGGCCCGCGGTCATCTGGATATCCCTCGCGGAAAAGTCGTTGAAGATCGTGAGGCCGAACAGGTACGCCGCCGCGTCCTTCGCCGCGATTTTCCAGCCGCCCCTCCCGAGCACGTAGCCGACCTCCGCCTCGTAGTCGAGTTTCGACGAGGCGACGACCCGCGGTCGGCCCCCCTCGACGATCGGGAACCGCAGAGGCGTCACCGCATCGCCCGGACCGACGATGTTCAGGTGGTTCCCATTGTAGTAGGCAGGGATGGCGTCCCACTCCGGCGGGACGACGCTGCCCATGGCGGCGCGGGTGCGAGCGACGTGTCCGCGGAACGCCAGGAAGTCTCGGAGGAGGCGCGGATGGATCGGGACGTGGATCCGCGCTTCCGACGGTCGGACGGCGGCCGGGTTCTTCCCGCGGCGGAGTTCCTTCTCGACCGAGGCAACCGTCCGGCTCGCCCGCTCCCACACGTCGCCGGTAAGGCCGCCCGCCGCATCGATGAACGTCATCATATCGGCGGGAAGCTGCGGGTTCGCGTCGTGCAGATCCACGATCCATTCCCAGCGATTCCAGGACCCGAGGACGGCGCCGAGGCGAGGATTCGACCCGCCCCGGGAGAACGTCACGAGCTTCATGGCCGCGGACCGTCCGCGAATTCCTTCCAGGAGACCGGCGCGCGATGTGTCGCGCCGCACATCGGGCACGCCGCCGGCGGAAAGACGGGGACGTCGACCTGGAGGGTGCTGTAGAAGTGGGGGCCGAGGCGCTCCTCCGTCTGGCGCACGAGGTCGGTGGTGCCTTTGGCGAAGACCGCGGCCGAGGTGACGTCCCCTCCGAGTCGCTCCACGAACTGCGGGAGCCGCAGGCCAACGCACCGCCCTTGGAGGCTCACGCCGTTGAGGGCGAGGACCTTCGAGCCCCCGGGCACCCATCCTTCGACGAGCGCGTCGCCGAACCGACCGCTCGGCAGGTATTCCCAGTATGCCACCGACCGGCGGAGTCGCTTGGCGACCGCCTCCGCAAGCGGACGCACAGCCGGTTGCGCAGGGGCGAAGACCATGTCCACGTCGATGCCCTGCCGCAAGGCCCAGGCCGCCATGTCGTCCGCGATCGCGTCGACGAACGCGGCGTGTGCGGTAACGGGCTCGATTGCGAAGAACCCACGAGTGTGATTGCCCTCCTTGTCCGCCGGATACAGGAAATGGCCTTCCGCGGTGAAGGGTCGGGAGACGTCGAGGATCTCTTGGAGGACTTCTGGCTTGAACGTGGGCGACACGAGGCGGACCGGGATCGTCGGCATCTGCATCGGATGCCTCACGCGGACGGCGACTCCCAGCCTTCGCCTTTCGGCGCGTGGACGCGGCCTTCGTCCCAGCTCAAGACGTACTCCGGGTCGCGGAACGCGTACCCCTGGGTCGTGATGCGCATGCTCTCGAAGTACGTGTCCAGCATGACGGCGAGGCGGCCTTGCACCTTCCCGCGGCCCGCGAGGGACTTCTGCGCGGCGTTGCCTTGCGGACTGTGCGGCGTCGCGCCCGGATGGAACGTGAAGGAACCTTCCTCGACGACGCCCTCCCGCGCCCCGTAGAACGGATTGCAGAAGAACATCAGCTCGTCCGAGTCGACGTTGAAGTGCGCGTACGGCGCGGGAACCTCGCGAGGATGCCAGCCCGCCATCACCGGGACGAACGAGCACAGGGAGAACCCCGAGTGCGGCACGTTTCCCGACTGGAACGTCTGGTGCATCGGCGGCGCCGTGTGGATCTCCCGCGCGATGCCGTGGTGGCTCTTGATGTCGAACACGAACGGGTAAAGGGCGCCCTCCCAGCCCGAGAGGTCGAACGGATGGTGGCCGAGGGTGATCCGCGTGACCCTGCCCCCGCTGTGCTTCACGTCAATCGGGAACTCGCCCCGCGCGTCCCGGAACGGCGGCAGGGTCGGGGTCTCGATCTCCGTCTCGACGACCGGCGACATCAAGGTGGCCTGGCCTTCCTTGTTGAAGTAGTGCGGCGCGAAGTTGATCGGATAGATCGACTCGATCAGGAGGAACCACGCCTTCGGCGAGGTCAGCTCGACCCGGTAGGTCGTGCCTTTCGGGATCGCGATGTAGACGTCCTTGCGGAACGGGAGATCGCCGTACTCCGACCGGACGACGCCTACTCCTTCCTGTACGAAGTACACCTCATGCCGCTCGCCGTTCCGGAAGAACGTCTCCGGCGGCATCGAGGCCGTCGGCTTCGAGATCGAGAGGGTCGTGCGGGGTCCGTGGACGATCGGCCTGCGGGATCGGATCGCATCCTTCTCGAACGGCATCAGGCCTGTTGTGATGTGGTACGGCTGGAGGAGGTCCGCTTCCGGAGGAAACTCGGGGACGAGGTCGAAGTCCGCCTTCCGAGGCGGCTTGACCTGTTCCGTCGGATAGTAGCGGACGTGCACCTTGCGGGACCAGGCGCCGCTGAAGCCGTAGCTGCCGTGGATCTCCTCCCGCGCGAGGACGTCCGGGATCGCGTAGAACTCCGTGTGCGGGGTCGGCGGGAGCGTCCCCTTCTTGACAATCATGACCACGGTCGGCTCCTCCGCATGGCGGATAACGGCCGGCCGACTTAAACCCGCGCGGCTCAGTGGGGCCTGCGGCTCTGGGCGTAGCGGATGCCGCCGCCTGCGAGGAGGACCTCGCGCTGGTAGGGGCGGAGCTGGACGCGGACGGACGTGTGCACGCCGCGCGTGACGTCCTCAAGCGAGGCCTCTCGCTCCCCGCGGATCGCGGCGAGGACGTTCGTGATTCGCAGACGGTCCCCCTGTTGGATGACGTCGTACGACCTCGGGTCCGCGAAGGTGACGGGCGGGATCCCCGAGTTCACGAGGTTATCCGCGTGGATCCGCGCGAAGCTCTTCACGAGGACGAGATGCACGCCGAGGAACATCGGCGCGACGGCCGCATGCTCGCGGGACGAACCTTGGCCGTAGTTGTCCCCCGCGACGATGAACCCGCCTCCCGCCTTCTTCGCGCGCGCCGCGAAGGTCGGGTCGACGTACTCGAAGACGTGCTCCGCGATCGCGGGGATGTTCGACCGGAGCGGGAGGAACTTCGCGCCCGCGGGCATGATGTGATCCGTCGAGATGTTGTCGCCGAGGCGGATCAGGACCTCTCCATCGAGCGTGTCTTTCGGCGGGGCCGCGACCGGCAAGGCCGCGATGTTCGGGCCTCGGATGATCTCCACGGCGGCCCGGTCCTTCGGCGGCATCTCGAAGCCCGACGTGTCGATCGGATACTTTGTCGGTTCTTTCAGCGCCGGCATCGTCCCGAGGTCCCGCGGATCCGCGATCTCTCCCTTGAGGGCGGTCGCGGCGGCGGTCTCGGGGCTGCACAGATACACGCGGTCGTCGGCGGTCCCACTGCGCCCCTCGAAGTTGCGGTTGAACGTCCGCACGGACGGCCCGCGGCTCGGCGGCGCGAAGCCCATCCCGATGCACGGTCCGCACGCGACCTCGAGCTCCCGCACGCCGGCCTTGATCAGTTTCGTCATCAGCCCGGATGTGAGCATGAGCAGCAGGGTCTGCCGCGACCCCGGGGAGACTGCCATCGAGAGGCCCGACGCGATGTGCTTCCCGTCGAGTGCGTTCGCGACGACGCCCAGATCCCGGAAAGACGAGTTCACGCTGCTGCCCACCGCGACCTGAGCGACCTCCGTGCCGGCGACCTCCCGCACCGGTTTCACGTTGTCCGGGCTCGACGGGCAGGCGATGAGTGGCTCCAAGTCGCCGAGTTCAATGTCGACCGTGTCGTCGTACTCCGCCCCGTCGTCCGCGACAAGGGACGTGAAGTCTTTCGGTCGACCTTGAGCGGCGAGAAACTGCTTCGTCAGGCCGTCGGACGGGAAGACGGACGCGGTGGCGCCGAGTTCCGTTCCCATGTTCGCGATCGTCCCTCGGGACGGCACGGTGAGTTCCTTCAGCCCCGGGCCCGTGTATTCGAGGACCTTGTTCTTCCCCCACTTCACGTCGAATCGGTTCAAGAGTTCGAGGATCACATCCTTCGCGCTCACCCACGGTTTGAACGTCCCCGCCAGGCGGACGTTCACGACCTCGGGCATCGTCACCCGGTAGGGTTGGCCCGCCATCGCGCTCGCGACCTCGAAGCCGCCCGCGCCGATCGCGAGCATGCCGCAGGCGCCCGCGTGAGGGGTGTGGGAGTCGCACCCGAGCATCGTCTCGCCCGGGACGTCGTAGCGCTCCATGTGGGCCCAGTGGCTGATTCCGTTCCCGGGCCCGGAGAAGATGGCGCCATACCGCTGGCACGCGCTGCGCAGGAATCGATGGTCGTCCGCGTTCTCGAAGCCGGTCTGGAGGATGTTGTGGTCCACGTACTGCGTCGCCCGCCGGATCCGGGTGCCGTCGAGGCCCATCTGCTCGAACTCGAGCCACGCCAGGGTGCCGGTCGCGTCCTGGAGGAGCGCTTGGTCCATCCGGAGTCCAATCTCCTCGCCGGGCTGCGTCTTGCCCTCCGCGAGGTGCGACTTGACGAGCTTGCGCGTCAGCGTCTCTCCCGGCATGGTCCGCCTCGCCCTTGCGGATGACCGCTCCCATTCATGAGCCTTCCCACCCACGAGGTGCCGAGAGGGACCGGGCCCAGGCCGCCGCGGGTCCTGGGCGCTCCGTCCTATCGATTCACAGACGACATGTCGGCGTAGCGGGCCCCGGCAGCGGCCCCTTTCGGGATTGCCGCGTCGATCCGTTCGAGGTCCGACCGCGTGAGGTGCACCTCGACGGCGCGGACATTCTCCTCGAGATACTCGCGCCGCTTCGTCCCCGGGATTGGGACGATGTCGTCCCCTTGGCGCAGGAGCCATGCGAGTGCGAGCTGCCCCGGGGTCACCCGTTTCTCCATCGCAATTGTGCGGACGCGCTCGACGAGTTCTTGGTTCCGCGGGAAATTGTCCGCCTGGAACCGAGGGAGGGACCGTCGGAAGTCGTCGGCGTCGAACTCGTCCGGAGACCGAATCGTTCCGGTGAAGAATCCGCGGCCGAGGGGGCTGAAGGCGACGAACCCGATGCCGAGTTCTCGCACCGTGGACAGGATCTCCCCTTCCGGGTCACGCGTCCAGAGCGAATACTCGGATTGGAGAGCCGAGATCGGATGGACCGCGTGCGCTCGCCGGATCGTCTTCGGCGCAGCCTCCGAGAGGCCGAGATATCGAACCATGCCCTCGTCGACGAGATCGGCCATTGCGCCGACCGTCTCCTCGATCGGCGTCTTCGGGTCGACTCGGTGGAGATAGTAGAGGTCGATGTAGTCGACGCCGAGCCGCTCGAGCGATGCCTGGCATGCCCTCCGGACATGTGCCGGGCTGCCGTCTACGCCTCGGTAGCCTGGTTCGTCGGAGCGAACGAGGCCGAACTTCGTGGCCAATACGACGTCCTCGCGGCGGCCCGCGATCGCCCGGCCGACGAGCTTCTCGTTTGTGAAGGGACCGTACACGTCGGCGGTATCGAGGAAGTTAACTCCGAGCTCCAGCGCGCGATGGATCGTCTGGATCGCCTCGACCTCGTCGGGCTGTCCATAGACTTTCGACATGCTCATGCAGCCCAAGCCGATCTCGGAGACTTTCGGACCTTGCCGCCCCAGCCTGCGTGCCTTCATGAATCGTGGACCTCCGTCACGAAGGTCCGCCGAAGACCGTCGCTCGGGAAAAGGTTGACGCCGCCCACGAGGTCCGCGGGAGGAATCTCTCATATAAATGATGCGCGTTCCCGGCCCAAATCCCCAGGAGGAGGTTGGACATGCCGTACAACGACGGACAGAGCACGCTGTTCTTCGGGCCCTGGTATCGAAAGTCCCCGTTCTTCGAGGCGACGCTCCGCGCGGGCGCGAAAGCGTACGACATCTACAATCACATGTACCTCCCCGGCCTGTACACGGACCCGTTCGAGGAGTACTGGCACCTGATCAACCATGTCACCCTTTGGGACGTGAGCGTGGAGCGACAGGTCGAGATCAGCGGGAAAGACGGCTACAAGTTCGCGGAGCTCCTCACGCCGCGCGACCTGTCGAAGTGCAAGGTCGGCCAAGGCAAGTACGTCGTCATCACGGACGACGATGGCGGCATCATCAACGACCCCGTCCTCATCCGCCTCGAGAAGAACCGGTTCTGGCTGAGCCTCGCGAACTCGGACACGCTCCTCTGGGCGAAAGGCGTCGCGGTGAACGCCGGGATGGACGTCGACATCGTCGAGCCGGACGTCTCCCCGCTCCAGGTGCAAGGGCCGAAGTCGAAAGACGTCCTGCGGGACCTCGTCGGACCGGAGATCCTGGACCTCGGCTACTACTACTTCATGGATGCGAAGATCGGCGGGATCCCGGTCGTCATCACCCGGACCGGGTGGACGGCCGAGGTCGGGTACGAGGTCTACCTCCTCGATGGGAGCCGGGGCTCCGAGCTATGGGACCGGATCATGGAGGCGGGCAAGAAGTACGACATGCGGCCGATCGCTCCCTCCGAGATCCGCCGGATCGAGGCGGGAATCCTGAACTACGGCTCCGACATGACGCTCGAGAACAATCCGTACGAGGTCGACCTCGGGTGGCTCGTCAACTCGGACAAGAAGGCGGACTTCGTCGGAAAGAAGGCCCTCGCGAGGATCAAGAAAGCCGGCGTCAAGCGCAAGCTCGCGGGCATCGAGATCCATGGTCCGCAGATCCACGCGTGGGCCACGGAATTCTGGGACGTGAAGAAGGAGGGCAAGAATGTGGGCCATCTGACGGCGTTGACCTATTCCCCGCGGCTCCAGAAGAACATCGCTTACGCGTGGGTGCCGATCCGCCTCGCGAAACTTGGGACGTCACTCACTGTCGCGACCTCGGCAGGCGAGCGGGAGGCGACGGTCGTCAAGAAGCCGTTCGTCGATCCGAAGAAGGATATCCCGAAATCCTAGGCGAGACCCCTCATTCACCGCCCGTCACGTAGACCGTCTCGGCGGTGAGGAACTCGTTCTCGATCGCATATCGGACGGTGTGGGCGATCTCCTCCGGTCGAGCCATCCGTCCCAGCGGGACGCGAGACGTCCGTTCTGCGAGGTTCGGGATGCCTTTCCGAACGATCTCCGTGTCGGTGAGTCCGGGGGCGATTGCAACCACTCGGACGCCGTCGGACGCGACCTCGAGGCCCAACGCTCGCGTCAGACCCAGCAACGCGGCCTTCGCGGAAGCGTAGTGGACGCGACCGGGACCTGGCGGCCGCACGGCGGCGAAGGAGGCGATGTTCACGATGACCCCTCTCTTCCGCTCCCTCATCCTCGGCAGGACGTGCCGGATCATATTGAACGCTCCGAAGACGTGAACCCGGAACATTGCCTCCCAGTCTTCGGGGTCCATCTCTGCGGCTTTCTTGAGGCCGAAGATCCCCGCGTTGTTCACCAGGATGTCGACGTGTCCGAACCGGTCGATTGTCGCGTTCACGATCTTCCGGCAGGCCTCGAAGTCGCCCACGTCCCCTGCGGCAGCGATGACCCGGGCGTCCGGTCCGAGGGCCTTCGCAACGCGACGCAGCGTGCCGGTCTGTTTTCTCGCGTTGATCGCGACGCGGCCGCCGGCATCCGCGAGCATCGATGCGGTCGCCAGACCGATCCCGCGGGAGGACCCGGTGACGATGGCGACGGAATCGCGGATCTTCGTGTAGTTCACCTCACCGGGTCCGGAGGATCGGCCGGGTCAGGCACGTCGCCCCTCCCTCGGCCTTCAGTGAAATCTCGTTCCCGCGGTACATGCGCACCCGACACCCCGTGTCCTCGAGCAATCGCTTGGTGATCGGATTGCCCTCGAGCATGATGCAGTCTCTCGGCGCGACGGCGAGGACATTCGGCGCCATCGTGGCGAATTCCTCCTCAGGCACCTCGATGAGGTCGAACCCGGAGTCTTTGAGCGACCTCCAGAATGGGATAGGGAGGAGACGCGGGTACACCACCGCCAGATCGTCATCGAGGAGGCTGATGAGGGACATCAGGTGGAGGCACGCCTGTGGTCCTCGGTAATAGGGGAGCGGGACCGTCTCGATCCTCAGGCCCATTTCGCCGAGGATCCCGCGGAGTTGGCCGAGACCTTCTGCATTCGTTCGGAACCCTTGGCCGACCGCGAGGACGTCGTGATTGAGCCAGAGCAGGTCGCCGCCCTCCGCGGTCGCGGGCGCCCGCAATCTCCCTTTGATGGGCACGCCAATCTGCTCGAGCGCTAGTCCAATCGACTCCTCTTCCCCGCGGCGGAGCCCTTTCCCCATCCGGAGGACGATGGCGCCCTGGTCGGTCACGATCACAGGGTCGTGGACGAAGATTGCATCCGCGCGGCCCGGCTGCGGGGCATCGTGCATCCGGACGTCGACGCCGGGGGCGCGCAGCATGTCGACGAACCCGTCATGTTCGGTCCGGGCGATCTCCAGATCCGGCTGCGCGGTGTAGCCCCACGCGCTCGGATCCTCGACCGCAAAGGAATCGTCGGGTCGGCGGACCATGACGATCCGCAACGGGTCTACCATGCTCTGCGATCCGTAGGCCGCGGTCACGTCGTACCGGAGGAGGAAAAACCGCGGGGGTCTTACGCTTTCCCCTGACCCGCGGTTGAGCTCGTGCGGGACGGAGGTCAAATAAATCATCCGCGTTCCCGCGGGGGAGGGGTCCGGCGTGACGATTCCCGACGGCCACACGACCCTGTACTTCGGCCCGTGGTACCGCAAGTCTCCCTTCTTCGACGCCGCGCGGCGGGCCGGGGCCCAGGCGTACGACGTCTACAACAAGATGTACATCCCAAGCCACTACCGCGATCCCGTCGACGAATATTGGCACCTCGTGCACCACGTCACCCTGTGGGACGTCGGGTGCGAGCGGCAACTTGAGATCGCCGGCCCCGACGGCCCCGCGTTCATGGAGTACCTCACCCCAAGGGATCTCGGCACATGCGCGGTTGGACAGGCGAAATACGTCATCCTGACGGACGAGGACGGCGGCATCATCAACGACCCCGTGCTCACGCGCTTGCGGAAGGACACGTTCTGGCTGTCCACCGCGGATAGTGACGTACTGCTGTGGGCGAAAGGCGTCGCTCGCCATTCCGACTTCGACGTCCGCCTTCGGGAGCCCGATGCGTCGCCCCTGCAGGTCCAAGGGCCCAAGTCGAGGGAGGTCTTGGCGGCCCTCGTCGGACCGAAGGCCCTCCGGCTCGAGTACTACCACTTCCTCGAGGCGACGATCGACGGGATCCCGGTCCTCGTCACACGGACGGGATGGAGCGCGGAAGTGGGCTACGAGATCTATCTGCGCGATGCCGGGAGGGGGACCGAACTGTGGGATGCGGTGATGGCGGCCGGAGCTCCGTTCCAGATCCAGCCGACCGGGCCGTCGGAATACCGCCGAATCGAGGCGGGCATCCTGAATTATCCGTCCGACATCAACCTCGAGACGAACCCGTACGAGGCAGGACTCGGATGGCTCGTGAATCCGGACAAGAAGCCGGACTTCATCGGGAAGGAGGCGCTCGCGACGATCCAGAGGGAGGGCGTGAAACGAAAACTCGTCGGCGTCGAGGTCCCGGGGGAAGAAGTGATCCGTCCCTGGCTAGCGGAACCGTGGCCCGTTCGGAAGGACGCGCAAGAGGTCGGCACGCTCACTGCGCTCGCGATGTCGCCCCGGCTCAAGAAGAACATCGGCTACGCGTGGCTTCCGGTCAAGCACTCGAGGATCGGGACGGAGATTGAGATTGTGACGCCAGTCGGACCTCGGAAAGCCGTCGTCGTCAAGAAGCCGTTCATTGATCCGATGAAAGAAGTCCCGAAGTCGTAGCCACGCGACCCACTGCATCCCGAGCCGCGTGCGGCAACCGGCGGTACCGCCACGAATCGATCATCGATTTCCCAGGGCGCGCCAAAACGCTCATCTATTCTCCGGGCTTCCCGGGCGCAAGTCAGGAGGTGGTACGATCCCCGGCCACACGCGCGACGGTGGGCAGACGACGGCGACCATGGACTATGCAGGTCCGATCCTCCCGGGATTCCGGGAGACGGCGTGGATTCAGAAGTCCCCGTATTTCCATCGCGCGGCGAAGCACGGCGTTCGGGCGTACGACCTGTACAACCACATGCTCATGCCCGGCCTCTACACGGATCCGGTCGAGGAGTACTGGCACCTCGTCAACCATGTGACCCTGTGGGACGTCGGCGTGGAACGTCAGGTGGAGATCGACGGGCCCGACGGCTTCGAGTTCATGCAGCTCCTCACGCCGCGGGACATGGAGCGGTGCGCGGTCGGCGAGTGCAAGTACGTGCTCCTCACGACGCCCGACGGCGGGATCATCAACGACCCTGTGCTCTTGCGGCTCGGCAAGGACCACTTCTGGCTCTCCCTCTCCGACTGGGACGTGATCTACTGGTGCAAGGGCGTGGCCGTGAATGCCGGTCTCGACGTCGTCGTGCGCGAGCCCGACGTGTCCCCCCTCCAACTCCAAGGGCCGAAGTCGAAAGACGTCATGGTCGACCTCTTCGGCGATGGGATCCTGGATCTCGAGTACTACCATCTCACGGAGACGGACCTCGATGGCATCCCGCTCGTCCTCACGCGGACGGGATGGAGCGCGGAGCGCGGATACGAGCTGTATTTGCGTGATTCGAAGCACGCCGGCGCGCTGTGGGACAAGGTCATGACCGCTGGGGCGAGACACAGCATCCGGCCGATCGCGCCCTCCGAGATCCGCCGGATCGAGGCGGGGATCCTGAACTACAGCTCGGACATCGTCCTCGATAACAATCCGTACGAGGTCGGGCTGGGATGGACCGTCGACGAGGCCAAGGCGGCGGACTATCTCGGCAAAGAAGCACTCGGGCGTATCAAGCGCGAGGGCGTGAAGCGTAAGCTCGTCGGGATCGAGGTCGCGGGCGAACCGCTCGGCGCGTGGATCCCGGATTACTGGGACGTCCACTCCGATGGCTCGAAGGTCGGCCATGTGACCTCGCTGACGTTTTCGCCGCGCCTCGAGAAGAACATCGGATACGCGCTCGTGAGCTTGGATGCCGCCAAGACCGGCACGAAGCTGCGGGTCTCGACGACGCGTGGTGTGCGGAACGCGGCCGTCGTCAAGAAGCCGTTCATCGATCCGAAGAAGGAGATCCCCAAAGGCTGAGGCGCTCAAGATTCAAGTAGCGCGCCCGTTCTCGCCGGTCGAATGGCGCTGTCGGTCGATGCCCGCGTCACTCTGGCCGACGGCACGAAGATGCCGGTCCTGGGACTGGGGGTGTGGCGAGCCGCCTCCGGGAAGGAGACGCAGCGGGCGGTTGCGACGGCCCTCGACGTCGGCTATCGGCTGATCGACACCGCGAAGCTCTATGGGAACGAGCGGGACGTCGGCCGGGCGGTCCGTGCGAGCAAGATCCCGCGGGACGAGATCTTCATCACGACGAAACTCTGGAACACGGACCACGGTTCCGAGGCGGCGCTCCGGGCGTTCGAGCAGAGCCGCCGCGAGCTCGGCGTCGATTCCATCGACTTGTACCTCATCCACTGGCCGGTCCCCGGGCTCCGCCAGGAGTCCTGGAAGGCGTTGCTTGACCTCAAGGAAAAGGGGTTGGCGCGTTCGATCGGCGTGAGTAACTACACGATCCGCCACCTCGAGGAACTCCTGTCCGCATCGCCGATCCCGCCGTCGGTGAACCAGGTCGAGTTCCACCCGTTCCTCTACCAGGCCGACTTGCTCGCGTTCTGCCAAGGCCACCGCATCCAGCTCGAGGCGTACAGCCCGCTCACCCGCGGCCATCGACTCGACCATCCGGTCATCAAGGCCGTCGCGGCGGATTATCGCCGGACGCCCGCCCAGATCTTGATCCGTTGGGGGCTCCAGCACGGCCTCGTCGTGATCCCGAAGTCGGTGCGGCCTGAACGGATCCGCGAGAATGCCCAGGTCTTTGATTTCGAACTCTCTGGGACCGACATGGCCCGCCTCGATGCGCTCGACGAGCGATCCCACGTCGCATGGGACCCGGACGACCTCCCCTAGCCGCTCGACGAGGAGGCTTTACGCCTCGCGGCCGTTCTCGTAGTCGTGGTGCGCCGAAGGTACGAGCTGCCCGGGGACCTCGGACCCGCCTCCCTCGAGGCACGGCGTGTCTTCTACCGAAAGAGCATGGACTACCGCGCCGCAGAGCGCTGGATGGCGCGGCCCCGAGCCGACCGGGCGTACGCGCTCATCCTGGGCCGCCACTCGGGCCTCTATCCGCGTCGGTTCCGGTCGCTCAAGAACGTCCCCCTGATCGTGGACGACGTGCGGGGGCCAAGGGACTTGCGGCCTTTCCTGGCGAAGTACCTGCCCGAAGGCGTGTACTACGACCGGAACGTGTACGCCTCGCTGGCGGGGGCGCGCCGGGCAGGCATGGACTATGCTCACGCGTGGCGCAGCCGCTATTTCCTCGGGCAGGAGCTCGCCTTCGACCTCGATCCGGAGAACCTCGACTGTCCGATCCACGGCGACATCGCGGACAAGATGCGGCGCGGCCAGGGCCTCTCGTTCTGCGACTGGGAGTTCGAGGAGGTGCGGCGGCAGGCGGCGGAACTCCACGACGAACTGTCGCGGCGGTGGACGCGCCTCCGGGTCATCTACTCGGGACGCGGCTTCCATATCCACGTCCTCGACGAGGACGGCTTCCGGCTGAATCGGCGGGACCGGGGGACGATCGCGCGAACGGTGGCCCGGCGATATGCGATCGACGAATGGGTCACGTCGGGCGAGATGCGGCTCATCCGTCTGCCGTATTCCCTTCACGGGATGGTCTCCCGCGTCGTGATCCCCGTGGACCGGTCTCGACTCGAACGGTTCCGGTACGATGATCCTCGGGCCCGACCCCGCGGTCTGCATCCCTGACTACTTCTTCGCTCGACGCTCTTTACGGCCGGCGTAGTACGCTTTCTTCTTCGCCGCCTTCTTCCCGACCTTCTTCCGCTTCTTCGCTGCCATCGAAGCCCCGATGGGCTCGCGGGTTCAAGGTTCTGTGCTCACAGGCTACCGGGTCGAGCCGACGCACGAATCTGTTCGGTCTGACGGATGAGCCAAAACCTTCGTGTATGGGAAGTGCATTGCGCGGCTAGTTCGGGAGGAGGGCGCGGTGCAAGAGCCGTCAGGCCAACCAGCGGCGCCGGGATTGGAACCGTCAACGTCGGAAGCTCCGAAGCCTTCCGCGAGGCGCAAGTGGATCATCATCGCGGTCGTCGCGATCGTGATCATCGCCGCGGTCGGTGGGGCGATTCTCTTCCTCCGGGGTGGTACACCGACGTTCCTCGTCCGAACGACTACCGTCTTCGCCACCGCAGCACAGCCCGTGACGTTCGACGCCCAACTGACGCTGCCTTCCGGCGTCACCGCGAGCGCCATCGCGTGGTCCTTCGGCGACGGCGGCTCGACCGTCAGCACCGGCTCCTCCGTGGCGCACACATATGCGACCGCCGGAACGTTCTTTGTCGCGGGCGAGGCGAACCTGAGCAACGGCGGCAAGGTGAACAATTTCGGCGCGCTGTACGCGATGTACGTCGGCCCGCGATCGGACTTGACGGACCGTGACAGCTTGGGAATCATCGCGATCAACGGGACGGCCTCTTCGGCCGGAGCCCCCGTCATCAATCCCGGAGGGACGATCGTCGCGGTCGGGACCGTGCAGCAGGCGCCGACGTATTTCAACTGGACTGTGACCAACCCCACACCCGCCACCAAGGTTTACGTGAATTACACGTGGTCCGTCGTGTCGCTCGCTTTCGCCTATGGGGACGGATCCTCGCCGGTGACGAACACCTCGGACCAACCTCTCGGAATTTCGCACGCGTATGCGTCCGCGGGCCTTTACGCCCTCCAACTCTCGGTCACGACGCAGAACATGAGTACCACCACGAATTGCGACGCGTTGACCTGCACGGAAGGCACCCCCACCCCCGTGAGCCCGGCACAGACCCGCACGACGACCGTCGGTCAGACGATCGCCGTGGGCGCCTACAAACTCGTGACGTATTCGGGCAGCGTCATCAACCCCGGCCTGGTCGTCGTGCAGGAGGCCGTGACCGGCGGCTACACGACGCTCGACGCCGGCGCGGACTACGAGTCCGTCGGCTTCGAGACGATCGCGAACACCTACCAGACGCTCCTGTGGTACGACGGCGTCAAGTCGGATGCGTTCGTCCCCGTGCTGGCCGACCGGATCCCATCCGTCTCCGACGGATCGATCAGCGCCGATCACAAGAACTACACCTTCCACATTCGTCCGGGCGCGAAGTTCGCGGACGGCACCACGGTGACGCCATGGGACGTGAAGTATTCCTTCACCCGGACGATGCTGTTCGTCTTCGGCACGCCGGGGACGAGCGGATGGATTCAGTCGCAATACCTCCTGCCCAGCTTCGATCCCGCGGACCTGACCTTCGCCAACGTCAACAACGCGGTGACGGCGGACAACGCGAGCGGGACGGTGACCTTCCACCTGGTGACCCCGGTGCCGGAACTCCTCTGGTTCCAGATCATCGCGGATCCGTTGGGCTCGTCAATCGTCAGCTGGAGGTGGCTCGAGGCTCACGGTCCCGGGCTCGCCTGGACGCCCACGGGTTTCGCCGACTACGAGAAGTACGGCGACCTCGTGAACTACGTCCCGTACTGGCGGGACCACACGATGGGGTCCGGCCCGTTCGTCGTCGACTACGTGGTCCCAGGCGAGGCGGTTGCGCTCAAGCGCAATGTGAACTTCCAAGCGGTGCTCGGGATCCCAGCGCCGACGGTGGATCGGGTCTTCCTGCAGTACGTCGAATCGCCATCGACTCGCGAACTCTCCCTGGAATCGGGTCAGGCGGACATCACGACGTACAACCCGAGCAACCGGTTCGATGTGATGCAGCGGATGCAGACCGCGGGGTTGGTCCAGATCGAGTTCGTGGCGACGCTGAACCTGTTCTGGTGGAACTTCAACTTCGAGATCGCGCCGAGCGCGGACAACACCGTCCCATCGGACTTCTTCGCCGACCTGAACATGCGGAAGGCGTTCTTCAACGCCTACGATTTCCAGGGGTATATCGACAACATCGTTGGGAACAAGCGCTTCGGCGCGACGTTCGCCCAGACGTTCAACGGCATCGTGCCGAAAGGAATGATCGGGTACGAGAACCTCTCGAGCTACGATGTCTTCGACATGACCCGCGCAGGCCAGTACTACAACCAGAGCAAGTTCGTGACGGGCAACGGGGGCTGGGCCAACGCAGCCTTCACCCTCACGATCGTCGTGCCGACGGCGGATCCGGTCAACCTGGCCGCGGCGCGGGCGTGGGGTGACAACGTCCAGCGCCTCGGCCCGCCCGGGAAGATCGTCATCAAGACGCAGGTCCTGTCGTTCCGGGACATCATCGCGAACATGAACCCGCACGCGAACCCGATGGCCCTCTGGTTCCTCGGATGGCTGCCGGACTACCCGTACCCGACGGACTACACGTACCCGATGCTCGAGCCGGGGAACGCGCTCACGGAGTACGGCGGGACGTACCCGGCGGCGAACGGCTTTAACATTAGTTACCTCGCATCGGTGGGGGAGGCCGCGCAGGCCCGGGCCGCGCAGAACGTGTCGGACTGGATTAACGCGAGCCTGTCCGAGACGGACATCAACCGGGTGGTCCAGCTGTCCCGCCAGGCGCAGCGGGAGGCGATGTTGAACCTGACGATCTACGTCCCCGCGCAGCAGCAGTACACGTTCTTCGTGTACCGCACGTGGATCCAGGGGATCAAGCTCGAAGGCAACCCGATGCTCGGCGGGACGGACATCCTGTACAACCTCCTCAGCAAGGCGGTCGGCGCGAGCGCGGCGCCCGCATCGACGCGGAGTCCCGGTCTGGACGCGGTCGGCGGATTCGGAGTGCCGTTGCCGGTCATCGCCTTGGCCATCTTGGCCGTCGGAGGACGCAAGGACCGTTAGTGGGTCTCCCGGTCGACGACCTCGAGGATGCGACGGCGGCTCGCGATGGGCCAGAGGCGACAGTAGAGCCGGTACTGACCGTAGACCAGACCCCCGATCGCTGCGACGACGGGGACGAAGGCGATCCCGCTGAGCGCGGGAACGGACTCGCGGACTTGGAGGGGGCCGAGCAAGTCGAGCGCGAGGCATCCGACGATGTAGAATCCTCGGGCCATGTCGCCGAAGACATAGGACAGGAGCGGATGGCGATCGGAAAGCCGCGGCGGCCCGGCGGCTCTTATGTCCTCCTCGGTGATGGTGATTCGGCTCATGAAACGACTCCGGCACCCAGAGGCCTGTTGAACCGCGACCATCCGCCATTCGGCGCCCGTTCTATAAACGTGCCTGCCCCGAACAATTCTCCCTCGCCCCGACCGGACAAGTCGCGAACAAAAAGGATATAGAACCGAGCTTTCTTGGATGGCCCGCTGCGATGCGCCTCGCCCTGTTCATCGTCCGCCGGCTCCTTCTTCTGATCCCCACGCTCCTCGGCGTCACCTTGATCACGTTCGTCCTGAGCCGGGCGGTGCCCGTCGATCAGCTCGTCGCGATCTACATCAATCCGCACAGTCCGCTCCCACGTGATCAGCAGATCGCCGCCGCCGTCCGCCTGTTACATCTCGACGAACCGATTCCGGTTCAGTACGTGTACTACCTCAGCTCCCTACTCCATGGCGACTGGGGGTTCACGAACACGAACCTGTTCGCAGGGGCCGTCACCGACGCCGTCGTCCTCTTCTTCCCGCCGACCGTCGAGCTCGCGATCGCGGCGACCTTCCTCGCGACGATCATCGGGATTCCGCTTGGGACCGTCTCCGCGATTCGGAAAGATCGGCTTTCGGATCACATTACGCGGGTCGTGGCCTTCACCGGCTACTCTGTTCCGTTGTTCTGGCTTGCGTTGCTGCTTCAGATCGCCGCGGTTCAGTACATCCCATCGCTGCCGATCCAGGGGCAGGTGACCCCGGGCATCCTCAGCGGCCGGTCGTGGATCGTCGGATCGGGGGTGTTCGATTCCCAGCCGACGCACTTCCTCATTCTCGACGCGGCGCTGAACGGCGACTGGGAGGTCCTCCGGGACGCCCTCTGGCACATCGTCCTCCCTGCCCTCACCCTGACGTACGGGGTCCTCGGCGGCATCCTGCGGATGGTGCGATCCGGGATGGTCGATGCGATGAACCAGGAGTATGTGAAGACCGCGTGGTCCAAAGGCCTTCCTGAGGGTGTCATCATCCGGAAACACATCCGACGCAACGCGCTCCTGCCGGTGACCACGGTCATCGGCCTTCTCTTCGCGGGCCTCCTCGGCGGCGTCGTGCTCGTCGAGGATGTGTTCATTTGGAACGGAATCGGTCGTTGGGCGACCGTCGCGATTATCAGCCACGACCTGGCCACGATCCTCGCGACGACCTTGATCTTCGCGCTCTTCCTCGTCCTCGCGAACCTCGTGGTGGACATCCTCTACGCGTATCTGGATCCGCGGATCACGCTGTGAGGCGAGGCGCCATGTCGTCCGAGGTCCTGACCGGTCGCAGGGAACTTGGCAAGTCCGTGACGGGCGAGCTCCGGCGGGGCCTTCGACGTCGGGTGGATGAATACCGGCTTACACTGCGCCTCCTCCTGCAACGACCCCTGGCCGCCGCCGGACTCGTCATCACGCTCGCCTACGTGGCGATCGCCATCGCGGCGTCGTTCCTCCCGGATCGAGATATCCTCCAGACGGATTTCGCGAACCCGTTCCCCGAGGCTCCGTGGTGGTGGGGTGCAGGACGAGTTGGGTCCTGGTTCGGCACGACATACCCCGGCATCGACCTCGGCATGGCGATCTTCAAGGCGATCCGGATCGACCTCTACTATTCCGCGCTCGTCGTCCTAGGAGGCGCGCTCATCGGGATCCTGGTAGGTCTCGTCGCGGGGTACAAAGGTTCGTTCTTCGACGAGGCACTGATGCGGACGACCGACGTCACATATTCGATTCCATTCCTCGTGTTCGCGATCGCCGTGGCCTTCGTCCTGGGTCGGGACTTCACGACCCTGAACCTCGCCTTGCTCATCCTTTGGTGGCCCCCGTACGCGCGGCTCGTGCGCGCTCAGGTGCTGTCCGTGAAAGAGAACAAGTTCATCGAGGCGGCCCGCGCCGCGGGGGCGTCCGACACGCGGATCATGTTCCGGCACGTGTTGCCGAACACCCTCGCACCCGTCTTCGTCCAGGTGTCGCTCGACCTCGGCGTCGTCATCCAGATCTTTGCGGCGCTGATCTTCGTCGGCTTCGCCCCACAGGGCGGATTCGTGCCGGAGCTGGGCGCGCTGATCTTCTATGGATACCAGCAGGGTCCCGCGTCGTATCCGTGGACGATCCTCTTCCCCGGAATCGCCCTCGTCGTCTTCGCGGTGGGTGTGAACCTGCTCGGGGACGGCCTGCGTGACGTCCTCGATCCGCGCCTCCGGAGGTGATTGAGGCGACGCCGCTGCTCTCCGTGCGAGGACTGCGCACCGAATTCCTCACACCCCGGGGCGTGGTGCGGGCCGCGGACGGGGTGGATTTCGAGATCGGGGAGGGAGAGGTCCTAGGACTGGTCGGCGAGAGCGGATGCGGTAAATCTGTCACCGCCCTCTCGATCATGTACCTGATCCCCAGCCCGCCCGGTCGGATCGCGAGCGGCGAGATATGGTTCAAGGGGATCAACCTCCTCGCAGGCGTGAAACGCGAAGTCCTGGTGCGTCGAGGATTCGGGGGACGCTCGAAGCTCGTCCGGAACGAGCGCCTCCTTCGACAACACCGCGCCCGGATGAGCAAGGTCCGCGGCCGCGAGATGTCGATGATCTTCCAGGAGCCGATGGCCTCCCTGAACCCGGTCCTTCCGATCGGCTACCAGATCGCCGAGGTCCTGATCTACCAGCGGCGGAAGCAGATCTGCGACCGACTCCTAGCCGGGCACGAACTGGCCCCCGAAGACCTCGCCCTGTTCCGCGAAGCGGTGACGAACCCAGATCCGGCGGAGCGGGAGCGGTTCCTCTCCGAATTCTGCCTCCGAATCGCGGTGCCCGTCGCCCGCGTCACGGCGATCGTCGAGGGTGCCGGGTTGAGCTTGGAGGAACGCGTCGAACGCGTGCGCCGAACGGTGGCCCGCGGTCGAGTCAGGGGTCGCTGGTTCCTCGACTTGGTCCGCGAGCTCGACGACCTCGAATCGGAAGTCACCTCGCGGGAGTGGCGTCTCCTATCCGGAGTCGGGACGGTGGAGGACAAGCGCCGCCAACTCGCCGCCCGCGCGCGGTACCGGTCGCGCCAACTCGCGTACCGCACCCTGATGGCGGTGCCGATCGTACGGCGGGCGCTGATTCGGCCCATCGAGGAGGAGGCCCGTCGGCGCGTGCTCGATCTGTTGAAGACGGTCCGGATCCCGGAGGCGACCAAGGTCTATAGCGCATATCCGCACGAACTCAGCGGGGGCATGCAGCAGCGGGCGATGATCGCGATGGCGCTTGCGTGCGACCCCGCCATGATGATCGCGGATGAACCGACGACGTCCCTGGACGTCACGACCCAAGCCCAGATCCTCCGACTGATCCAGGAACTCCGTGAACGGACGAAATCGTCGATCCTCTACATCACGCACGATCTCGCGGTCATCGCGGAGCTGTGCGACCGGGTCGCGGTGATGTACGCCGGCAAGATCGTCGAAGATGCACCCGTCAAGGACCTGTTCGCCGATCCGCTGCATCCGTACACCCAGGGGCTGCTCGAATCAATCGTCTCCCTGGACAAGCAGGTCTCGGTCGGAGTTCCGCTGCCCACAATCGCGGGGACGGTGCCGGACCTCGCTCACCCGCCGAGCGGGTGTCGCTTCCATCCCCGGTGCAAGTACGCGTTCGACCGCTGCAAGGCCGAGGAGCCGAGGCTCCTCGGGCAGGGTTCGGGGCGGCGCGTCGCATGCTTCTTGTACGAGGAGGGAGGGGTCCGTGCATCCGGCGCCGCCAGCCGAGAATGACATCCTGGTGGCGGCGCTTGGCCTCCGCAAGCACTTCCCCGTGAAGGGCGGCATCCTGCGGCGGACGATCGCGCAGGTCAAGGCGGTGGACGGGGTGGACCTGTTCATCCGCCGCGGGGAGACGCTCGCCCTCGTGGGCGAGAGCGGGTGCGGCAAAACGACCCTGGGCCGCCTCCTGCTCCAGCTGATCCCGGTGACGTCCGGGACGGTCTTCTTCGACCTGCCCTCGACCGCGTACGCGGAAGCCCGCGAGCGTTGGCACAGTGCGTCGGGGCAGGGCGATGGGTCCGAATCGGCCGACCCGCGCCTTCGGGCCGTCATCGGTCGCTATGGGATCACCGGCCGCCGCGCGCGCGCGTTGAAACCGCTCCGCCGGCGCATGCAGCCGGTCTTCCAAGATCCGTTCACGTCGCTCGACCCCCGCATGCTGGTCAAGGACATCGTCGCGGAGCCGATCCTGATCAACCGGCTCATGACGCGCGCGGAGGCGATGGAGCGGGCCGCGAAGCTGCTCCAGGAGGTCGGACTCGGCCCGGACCATCTGTATCGCTTCCCGCACGAGTTCTCCGGCGGACAGCGTCAGCGGATCGCCATCGCCCGCGCCCTCGCCCCCGAGCCGGAGTTCCTCCTCCTAGACGAGCCGACGAGCGCCCTCGACGTCTCCGTCCAAGCGCAGATCCTCAACTTGCTCAAGGACATTCAGGGACGGCAACACCTGACGTACCTGTTGATCACGCACAACCTCAGCGTCGTCCGGCAGATGGCGGATCGCGTCGCGGTCATGTACCTCGGGCAGATCGTCGAGGAGGCCCCGACGCGCGAGCTCTTCGAGAATCCGCTCCATCCGTACACGAAAGCCCTCTTGTCCGCGGTCCCGGTGCCGGACCCGAAGCGGCGGAGAGAACGGATCCTCTTGCCCGGCGACGTGCCGAGCCCCGTCGACCCCCCATCCGGCTGCCGGTTCCACACGCGATGCAACGCCGTGATGGCGCATTGCGGATGGAGCCCTCGCGACGCCGCCTCCGTGGCGGCGTATCTGTTCGATTCGTCACGCAACCCGAGCGCCGCGAAGCTCCCGCCCCTTTCGGAGGTCTCGATCCAAGGCGATCGACTTCGCCTCCGATTCGCCCGGACCGAGCCGACCGCGGCAGACCGGGACGAGGTGGCTTCGCTGGTCCGGGCGAGGGCCGAAGTGCCTGGGGGCATGGCATTCCGCGCGATCGCGGCCATCGGGGTTCGCGAGGACACAATCGATCTCGAATTCCTCCCTCCCCTGGGACCGGCGTACGTCGAGGTTTCGCCCAACCACATGGTCGCCTGCTACCTTTACTCGGCACCCGAGTCCCGACTTCCGCTCGAGCCCTTTCACGCGGAACGTGTGCGCGCTGAGACGCTGAAGCGGAAGGGCCTTCTATTCGACGGGCGGTGACGAGCCGGCATCTCATGTCCGTCGGTGCGGCCTCACGACCGGGCTTTGATCCTCTCGAGCCGTTCGCAAACAAGGAACTCCTGGAGGAACTGGTCCGAGAACTCGGAAAAATCCGCTACAAGCTCTACGGCTCGATCCCCGTTCGATTCCACCGCGGCGAACCGACAAGGTATGAGTTCGACCTGAACCTCGGCGTGGTCCACTTCACCGAACAGGATTTCCAGGGGTTAAGCGGGGTCTTCCAGCGAATCAACCAGGAGTAGGGCACTCGCATGACGTTCTGCATCTATCCTTCGAAGGAGAAGGCGAGGGACATGATCCTCAACGTCCGAGGATCGCCTCGCGCGCCGGCTGAGATCGACTGATTCGGCTCGGGTTGGTCGCCCTCTACGATTCGGGAACGTACGCGATCCCCTGGATCTCCACCTTCATCCCGAAGAGCAGTTCCGCGCGGACCGTTGCGCGGGCGGGCCGCGGCTCCCGCGGGAAGAACGTCGCGTACACTTCGTTCATCGCGGCGAAGTCGTTGAGGTCTCTCAGGTAGACCGTCGTCGAGAGGACGTGGTCCATGTCCGATCTCGCCGCGCCAACGACCCGACGGAAGTTCTCGAGCGTCCGCCGCGTCTGCGAGCGGATGTCGCCTTCGATTACCTTCCCATCGGGCCCGAGGGGCCCCTGGCCTGCAACAAAGACGAGATCCCGCCACCGCACGCCCCAGGAGAACGGGAGCCCGACTGCGGGCAGGTCCGTCCGCACCGCCTCATGCGCCATGGGCCGTGTATCTCGCTCGACAGGATAGGGATTCTGTCCCATCCGCGGACGCCGGGAAGCGCGGCGGCTTTAACCCGAATTCCGTTGAAGGTTCGGTGTCGCAGTTCGCGTCGCGGACGGCGTCCCGGAGGTTTCATCCTTGAGCTACCTGAAGACCGTAAGGCGGCGATGGTCGGAGGCGGCGGTTCAGGAGAGCATTCGACGGATCCTGGGCGAGAACGTGCTCTGTTCGATGTCGACGATCGGGTCGCGGAACCGGCCGCACATCAACACCGCGTACTTCTGCTATTCTCCCGCTCTGGAGATCTTCTTCCTCTCCGACTCGGGCTCTGCCCACTGCCGAAACCTCGACCGGAGCCCGTCGATGGCGATGGCCGTCTTCCGCTCGACGCAGATCTGGGGCGGGTCCGACCGGGGACTGCAGCTCTTCGGGACGTTCCACCCGGCGGCGGGTCCACTTGCTCGACGGGCTGCGGGAATCTACGGCAAGCGGTTCCCCCGCTATGCCCGTATGGTCGCGTCAACGTCCGGCGCGGAGAAGCGTTCGGCCGATCAGCTCCGATCCTATACGTTCTACCGTTTCATGCCGAACACCGTCAAGATCCTGGACGAACGGGAGTTCGGCGGCGCCGTGTTCGTGGTCGTCTCCGTGCCCAGACCGTGAGTTGCCCCTCTCGACGATGACGTCGGCGCGTAGGTTCCGGGCTGCACGAGGCGTAGGAACGCTGGGTGCGCCGTCACGTCCCTTGTTCGAGCCGCTTCAGGACGCGCATGGCGCGAAACGTGATCATCTTGCTCGGCTCCCCCACTTTTTCGAGCGCGAACGGCGTCGGCATGCCTTTCGGACTCTTCTTGTACCACTCGGCCATCTTGCCTTCGATGTCCGGGTGGACGGCATCCAGAACCCACCGGCCGTCCGATCGCATCTTCTCCTTCAATACGGAGAGGGCGTACCCCACCCGGGGATCGTCCCCGTAACCGAGTGCCGTCATGAAGTCGAGGCCGACGAGCAGATCGTAGTAATAGTGGATCGGGTAGTGGAAGCGGACCCAAGGCTCGTACGGCTCCCCCTGTTTGTGGAGCTCCCGTTGAAGATAGAACTCGGCCGCCCGCTCGACGGCCCGCTGCATCCCGGCGGACCACTTCTGCCGCGGATATGCGACGAACGCGCTCATCCCTTCCCACGAATCAAGATTGCGTCCGCTCCCGAAGCAGCTCCACCCGCCGTTCTTGTCTTGATTCGTCACGAGCCATTCGAAGGCGCTCCTCACCTTCGGATGGTCCGCATATCCAAAGTTCACGAGCCCGCGCGCCGTGTTCCCGACGGTGCACAGATGACCGTGCTTGCCTCCGCTCGGGGCGAACCCCCCGTCGGCGGTCGAGAACTCCTCAATCCAGAGATTGACGGCTGTCTCGATGCGCGGATCTTCCTTCGTCACCCCGAGGTCTGAGAGGACGAGGAGCATCCAGTTCGTGGACAGGTACTTCGGCCGGTAGAGATCCGCCTTGTCTTCCCAGTAGCCGCCGGGATTCTGGCCCCCGAGGATGTCGGCGGCCCAGCCTCTCTTCGCGATCCTCTCCTTCGCGGATTCCACTTCCGGGTCGTCCTCTCCCCGCCCGAGGATCTGCGTGAGGGCGAGGTAGCGGATCGATGGTTGGTCCTCCTCGAGCAACCAGTCAATCGCCTTCGCTTGCTTCATGGACCCGCCGGGTTCCTGACGCTGACGGATCCAAACGTCTCGCGCTACTTTACCCTTCTCGTATCTCGGCGAGGGTGGGACGCGCGGCGGTTCCCAGGGCATCGATCGGGCCAGGGATCGTCGCGCCGGCCTTCAGGCTTCCCGCGAATATTCCCGCTGGAACGCGTTCTCCCAGAACCACGGCATCTGGGAGTACTCGTCCTCCCCGGTCAGGGCCTTCGTCGTGTTCACGTAGGACATGAAGAGTCCCTTCTTGATCGCGTACGAGGCGTTGTCGAGGTTGACCGGATACCGCGAGTCGCCCCAGGCAATCATGTAGTCGATGTAGAGGACGCGGGTCCAAAGAGCGCCCATGCCGAACGTGGCATTCCACACGGCATCCCCCGTCGCCAGGTGGTCCGCATGGTCCATGCAGGGGTCGCAGCCATTGAAGTGCCCCGTCTGCCGGGTGCGGTCGAAGTCCGGGGCGTTGACGCGCGTCGTCGAGTCGGACGGCGTGTACGCGGCGATGATCGCGTTGATCGTGGAATAGAAGTCCGCCCAGCTCTGGTACGTCGTCGAGCCGTCGACTGTGGTCATGCTCATGATGTTGCCATCGCGAAGCTTCTCCATTGTCTGATAGTTCGTCGAGGGGAAGCCGCCCCCCTGGTTGCCGCCATCCGGGACGCGCATGAAGACGGAGACCGTGGTCCCGTAGGTCCACGTCCAGATGCTGTGGCAGACCTGCTGTCCCGCCGTGTAACAGAAGTTCACGGATCCCGAACCCTCCGCGGCCCCAGCGCCCACGATGTATCGGACGCTCGCCTGGGCACCCTTCTCGCGAGCGCCCCAGCGGGAGATGTCCTGTCCCGCGTCGCCGGCGGTGGTATAGACGAAGAGCAGATGGTCCCCCGCCTGGTAGTGATTGTACGAGTCCGGAGCCTCCCAGAGCTGCCAATCGTCCTGGTGGGCGTGGACGTAGACGTCCCACACCTGGGGGCTCGGAGGAGGCGGCGGGGGCATTCCCGGGATCGTGAACGCGGTCACGCTGCACTGGCAATGGTCCGGCCCGACGTGGATCTGCGCGTAGACCGTCTGTCCGAGGAACTCGAGCGGGAGCTCGATTCCCACCGCGACGTCCGTCACAAGCGCCGCGAGGCCGATCCCTTGCACGACGTACTCGTCCGCTCCGGCCGCGTTGATGTCACGGTTCTCCGCGACCTTATACGTGAGATAGGTTCCCGCCTGCGGATTGTGCTCGTCGAGGTTGCCGATCGCATTGAGCGCGACATCGGAGCTGTGGGTGAAGGCGCTCGGATATTGCACGGTGAAGGAGACGTACGGGCTGCCGTTGATCGACAGGGTACCGCTCCTCTCGGGTCCGAAGTCGATGTAAATATGGTGGACGTAACACGAGCCATCGACATCCTCCCGGAGGGCGACGGACCCACTCCAGGCCGCCGTACCGGAGAGGAGGCTCGTCCACGTGAACGAGTCGTCGGATCGGGTGACCTCCCCGACCCCGGGCGTGCAGCTGTCTGCGCTCGCCTGGGCTTGAACGAGGGTCAGTCCCACGGCTGCGAGGATGAGGACGAGGCAGAAGGGCAGGGCCGTGAGGAGCGACGTTCGGCGGGCGCCCTCGGGCCGTCCAATCGGACGCGACCCCCCCTTGTTTCGCCTTGCCTTGTCCGGGCCTGACACAATTCGTGAGAAGGCCGCACCCGGGGTTAAGCGCCATGTACACAAACGGGGCCGCAGTCATACACTTCATATTGGGAGTCGTGCGGCATGGGCAGGACCACCCACGCATCTCGCGTCCCGAAGGAAACGGATGACGGATTGTGGGGTCGGTTGTCGCTCGGCGAGCACTCCGGCCGCCCTCGGCCCGTTTGAGGATGGCTACCCGGAGCGGGTACTACTCAGCGTTCTTGCCCAGGACACGGCTATCCGGGTGCACACTGTCCGGATCGCGACGGCGGAAGCAGGAGACCACGTGATCGTTGACCATGCCGACGGCCTGCATATACGCGTAGCAGATCGTGGTGCCGACGAACTTGAAACTGCGGCCCTTCAGCGCGGAGCTCATCGCGTCCGACTGCCGCGTCCGAGCCGGAATCTGGCGCAAGGCCTTCCAGCGGTTCATCTTCGGCTTGCCGCCGACGAACCGCCAGACGTATTCATCGAAAGTTCCGAACTCTTTCTGAATCGAGAGGAACGCCACCGCGTTCGAGATTGCGGCATCGATCTTCAATCGGTTGCGGATGATTCCAGGGTCTCCCAACAACGCCCTCACCTTGCGTGAATCGTAGCGCGCGACGCGCACCGGATCGAACGTGTCGAATGCGCGGCGATAGGCATCGCGTTTCTTCAGCACAGTCAGCCACGACAGCCCCGCTTGGGCTCCCTCGAGCACGAGGAATTCGAACAGCTTGCGATCGTCGTGTTCCGGCGCCCCCCATTCCGCATCGTGGTAGGTCACGAGGATCGGATCGTCCGATGCCCACCCGCACCTTCGAATCGCGGGTCCGAGGGGCCGGTCGGGGGACTTCATGGTGTTCTCGCCGAACCTCCGGTGATGAGCCGACGGGATTTGAACCCAAGGGCGGTCGTTCGACGGCAGGGATTTCCGCAGCGCGACCGCGATTCCGAGGCGATCCTGGAAGGTCGGATTCATCGACGGCGGAGCCGTCGACTAGGCTTCTTCGGTCAAATGGGCCCTCAGGAAGCGGACCGTGCGTTGCCAGGCGACGTCGGCCGCCTTCGAATCGTAGGCGTCGGGCCGGTCCTTCTCGAAGAACCAGTGCGACGTCCCAGGATATGTGTAGAACGTGACGTCCCTTCCGTCGGTCCGGAGGAGCTTCTCGAGCTCTTGCACGGAAGCCGGGGATTCGAATTCGTCGGTGTCCGCGAAGTGACCCAGAAAGGCCGCCTTTGACTCCGCAAACCCCCGCTCGTAGTTGCCTTCCCGCGTCCCGTAGAAGAGTACGACGGCAGCCAGATCCGCGGGGAGCTCCTGCACCAACCAAAGAGTCCAGAATGCTCCCAACGAGAAACCGATGACTCCGGGGCGTTTTCCCCGCACGCCGGGATGGATTTGAAGGGCTTTCACGCTCCTTACGATATCCTCGCTCGCCGCCTGCTCACTGAGTTTCGACATCAGGGCTTTGGCCCCGTCTCTTGTCGACGCGGTCGCGCCGCGGTACAGGTCGGGGGCGAACGCGACGAATCCTGCCGTCGCCAGTCGATCGCAGAGCCCCTTGAAGAAATCGTTCAGGCCCCACCATGCGTGGAGGACGAGGACCCCCGGCCCGTTGCCTTTCTTTGGGACCGCTATGTATCCTCGGACTGACCCCTCGGGGCTCTTCAGCTCAACGATTCCCATGTTTACATCCCCTTCCAGGCGGAGCTTCCGGAATCGATGCCTAAACTTAAGCCTTGACGCTCGGGTTGACCCTTCCTCGCGCAGACGTGCAAGGGACGGTGTCGGATCCGAACAGGCCACCTCCAAGCGAGCTGCTCGTCAGACTTGGGCGCCCACGCCGAGGAGAACTAACGTAGTTATCGGTGTGTCGGATCCTGGAAGGCGGACGCGGTCGGCGGTTCGTGCGCGATGGCCCCGGGAATGCGGTGAGCGTGAAGTCTGTGAATCTCGCTCAAGATCACGGAGTATTCCTTCTTCGCCTCCATCTCGACGACCACGGTCAGCATCCGGATCCACATCGCTGGGTAGGCCACGAGCCAGACGGCCGACGCGACGAGGATTGTGAGGACAGAGCTCGGGAGGAGATTCCCCAAGCCGACATCCCCCAGCGCCGTACGCAGGACGATCTGCGTCGCAATCGAGGAAGCGGCGAGGAATGCGATGAGCCGCAATCTCTTCACCCACCGATCGTGGATCGTCGCTTGGGCCAAGTGGAACAGTCCGTGATACCATTCGACGATGCGATGCTCCATCGACGGGGCACCGTTCCATTTCATATGTATAAGACGCTTTCCGGTTGAGTATCAGCCCCGAGCGTTGGGGAGAATGAGCCATTGGATTTGTGGCCGGCCGAAAGTCCGTATCTCAAGCCTTCTTTC
>DASPZJ010000034.1:0-5528 GCA_035636315.1 Thermoplasmata archaeon | reverse complement strand
ACCATGCTGTGCCCGAACCGGTACGCGCCGACGGAGAACTCGACGGGCATGAACGGACGGGCCCTCCAGTGGAAGAACTTCAGGACCGGCGAGAGGGTCTTGATCGTCTTCGCGCCGCTGCCCGCGGGCACCTTGAAGGAGACCGGCCGCAGGACGTCGTCGATCACGTCGTTCCCGACGAGGCGCGCGAGGAAGTCGTGGACGACGGCCCACTGGTAATGCCAGCGGACGATCCGCCGTCCCTCGTCGAACCGCCGTTCCGGGGGCAACTCGGCGACGGACGGAGCCTCGACGACCTTGTTGTGGTACTTCAGGAAGCCAAGGGCGAGTTGGGAGACGATGAGGTTCTCGTCGTTCCGGGCGTCCCCAAGGAGCGCGCGGCCCTTCGCGTTCCGTGGGAGATCGTCCTCGCCCGCCTCATTCGTCCCGATCAGCAGGCGGACGCCGTCGTCCTCGTACAGGAACGGCTGGTCGTCCGGTCCCCGGCCATACACGGCGTCGAGGTCGAAGCGGGGCGTGCGGAAGTCGACGAGCGCATCGGGGTCGTTGTCCCTCTGCAGCTTCGACGTCGGATCGAACGTCAGGTCGTGGTCCACGAACTGCCCGAGGTACGTGAAGCCCGCGGGGATGTCCGGATTGTCGCCCGCGGTGACGTCCTCCCCTTCCTTCGGCTCGGGCTCGACCATCGCCCGGGCGAGCGCGTCGAGCGCGTCGTCCGGCGGGAGGAAGGCGGGCAGGTTCGGGAACATCCGCCCGAATCGGCCCTCGAAGGTCGGGGAGCGCAGGACGGCGCCGAGGCCGCGGGGTTCCTTGCCATGAAACGGTGGGTGCGGCACGGATCGGTACCCGGACGGCCCGACGCCCCGGACCCGCCTTAACGCTTTGTCTTCGACCGCGCCGGAATGATTATCAAGCGCGGCTCACGCGCCGCGGATCTGCGCCTTCGCGATCAGCTTGCCGAGGTGCAGGAACGCGTCCTCGACGTTCTCGCCCGTCTTCGCCGATGTCAGGAGGGAGCCACACCCCAGGACCGCGGCCATCGCCGCGACCTCGGGTTGGCCGTACTGGACCTCCGACTTGAGGTCGGCCTTATTCGCCGCGAGGACGATCGGGACGACCCCCGAGACCTCCTCGACCGCCTCGACCCAGCTCGGCAGCACGGTGAGGGTCTCGCGGCGCGTCAAGTCGGCGACGGCGAGGATCCCTTGCGCCCCGTCGAAGAACGCGTCCCCGAGGAGCTGGCGGAACCCGGCGTGACCGATGACGTCCCAGATCGCGATCGTGATGTCGACCTGGACGTTCTTCTCCGGGAATTCGAGGCGCATCGACTTCTTGGAGACCTTCGCCCCCAGGGTCCGGATGTAGGAGTCGTCGAACTGGTCCAGGACGAACCGGCGGATCAGGGACGTCTTGCCGACCGCCGCCTCGCCCACGAGGCAGATCTTCGACTTGAGCTGCACGACATCCGGCATCGGCTCTCCGCTCTGCGACGCCGGCCCGTCGTCTCCGGATGTCTTAACGGTTGCTCGCTCATTCTCAGGAATGAGTCCCAGGTCCGGGCGCCGATTCGGTGGGCGAATCGGCGAGGGCGTCGCGACCTGGATCCCGAGGCCCGACTATGCGGCCCGGATCGAACCGAAGAGTCCGTCCTCCTCGTCGTTCGGGCCCGCGGTGAAGAACAGCGTGTCCGTCGGGCCGTTGGCGGCGGCCCCGTGTCCGAACTGCAAGGCCCACAGTCCGTCGATTGTGACCCGGTGTCCATCGGTCGTTCGGAGGGCGCCGACGAGGTCGAACGTCCCGTCGGGCTGTTCCTGGTAGGCGTTGATGTGGCCGTCCCCGAAGTTCCCGATGAGCAGGTCGCCGCCGAACATGCCGAAGCTCGCGGGGGCCATCGCGATGCCCCAGGGCGCGTTCAGCTGGCCGCGCTGCGCGACGCGGATGAGGAAATTCCCGTCGACGTCGTAGGCGTCCACGAATCCCAGGCTCGGCCCGTGGACTTCGTCCGCTCCTCCGCTCTGCTTCGCGTACGTCACGAAGATCCGAGTGCCGATCGCCTGGATCCCGAACGGCGCGTACCCAGCGGGGAGGTTCGGGTCGACGAATCCGTCCGTCGCCTGAACGGCCCACGTGCGGTTGATGACGTCCACGTGGGCGTTCGCGAAGTCGGTCGCGTAGAGCTGCGGTCCGGTGCCGGTCGTCGCGATTGCGAGCCCCTTGTAGATTGCGCCCGCTCCCGATTGATCGACCATCGCCTGAGCGGCCCCGGTCCCGTTCCAGCCCGCAATCGTCCCGCCTTCGGTCGAGAAGATGAATCGCGCTCTCGCGCCTCCGATGAGGAAGCTCGTCGCATCGCCATTGAACACGAGGCCCGTGGGCGCTCCGGCCACGCCGACCTCGAGTGGGATCTTTCCTCCTGCGGCGGTGTACAGCGTCGAGAGATCCACGCCGTTGTCGGAGACCCACCATGGCGTCGTCGGGCCGGCGACGAGCCCCCAGGCGTTCACGAGATGGCCGTCGACGGTCGCTCCACCCATTGCGGTGTTCGAGACGAGCGGCGTCACCGCGTATCTGTTCGGACTCACCGCGGCAGCGGACGGTGCGGTGAGGACTGCGACCGCCGCCAACGCGAAGACGAGCACACCGAATTTCCCCAGATGATTGAGTTCAGAAACCTTTGCCATGGCCCCGCCCCGTGAGGCGCGGCATGGTCGGTCGACTGTAGATAATCATATGCCCGAATCCCCGCGCCACCGGCAATCACCGGATGACTCGCGAGCTTTTTCTGTCGGGTTGCCTTGGCGCCAGGCGTTGCTTTCGCCTATCGCCCGGTCCAGCCGTACGTCCTTCCTAGTCGCGATCCTCGTGTCGTTCCTTTTCGCCGCGATGCCATCCACGAACGCCATTCGGGAGCCTGTGGTCCCACCGAGGACCGTCGTCGATGTCCCGCCCGGGGGCGACCTCCAGCAGGCCCTCGACCAAGCTCAGCCCGGGGACACGATCCAACTCGCGGCCGGTGCGGCCTACACCGGCCCGTTCACGTTGCCGACGAAGAGCGGGAGCGCGTTCATCGTCATCCGAACGAGCACGCCGGACTCGGCGCTCCCGCCTCCCGGGACGCGGATCCGGACTTCGGACGTGCCGCGGCTCGCGAGGGTCGACGCGTCCGGCGGCTCCGTGTTCGCCACGGCCCCGGGGGCCCATCACTACCGATTCGTCGGGCTCGAGGTCGCGCCGACCCCGGGGACGTTCCTGTACAACATCGTCCTGCTCGGCGACGGAACCGAGTCGACCGTGGACCAGCAGCCGCACGACATCGTCATCGAGCATTGCTACATCCACGGCGACGCGTTCGCGGGGAGCCGCCGAGGCATCGCGATGAACGGAGTCAACCTGGCCGTGTACGATTCAATCCTCGCCGACTTCAAGGAGGTGGGCGCGGACTCGCAAGCCCTCGCGGGCTGGAGCGGGGCGGGCCCCTTCACGATCGTGAACAACGAGCTCGACGGAGCGGGCGAGAACCTCATGTTCGGCGGCGCGGATCCCTCGGTCCCGGGCCTCGTGCCCGCGGACATCGTCGTGCGACACAACCACTTCTTCAAGCCCCTCTCCTGGAAGGTCGACGATCCGAGCTACGCCGGGACGCACTGGAGCGTGAAGAACCTCTTCGAGCTGAAGGACGCCCGCCGCGTCCTCGTCGAAGGGAACGTGTTCGAGAACGACTGGACGGATGCCCAGACCGCTACCGCCATCCTCTTCACGGTCCGCAATCAGGACGGGACTGCCCCGTGGTCCCAGATCGACCACGTCACGTTCCGGGACAACATCGTCCGGCACGCGGGCTCGGGCCTGAGCGTCCTCGGGTACGACAACAACTTCCCGAGCCAGCAGACGAACAACGTCACGATCGAGAACAACCTCCTGTACGATCTGAACGCCTCGACGTGGGGCGGGTTCGGCGCGTTCGTCCTCATGCTCAACGGCACGGCGGACGTGGCGATCGAGCACAACACCGTGTTCCAAAGCCAGCACGTGCTCCTGGCGGACCTGCTTCCCAATACCGGATTCGTCTTCGCGAACAACATCGCGCCCCACAATCTCTACGGGGTGTTCGGGAGCGGTCGCGCCTCGGGCAACGACTCGCTCGACGCGTACTTCCCCGGGAGCCTGTTCCGGCGCAATGTGATCCCGGGCGCACCGGCGTCTTCGTACCCAACCGACAATTTCTATCCGGCCGGCCTGGGCGATGTGGGGTTCGTCGACTTCTCCGGAGGGAACTACCGCCTGGCCGCGTCGTCGGCGTACAAGAACGCCGGCACGGACGGGCGGGATGTCGGCGCGGACATCGACGCCGTCGAGGACGCGACGTGCGGCGCGGTCGACGGCGTCCCGTGTGCGTCGGGTCCTTCGCCCCCTCCCGAAGACCGATGGCCCTTCGGCAACATCGGGGGCCTCCCGGTTCTCGTCATCGTGGCGGTCGCAGTCGCCGTCATCCTTGCGCTGATCGTCCTGGTCCGCAGGCGGAAGCGGCAGACCTAGCCGTCGGCGCGTCGAGGGCCGGCGGGGGAATCCTCATTCCGTAGGAGAGCTTCCCGCTCCGTATGGAGCGCATCGAAGCCGATGTCCTGATCCCGGGCCGCGGCGAGCCGATCCGGAACGCGTGCGTCGTCATCGACGGACCGACGATCGCGTACGCGGGCCCGATTGAAGGCGCTCCGAAGGTCCCCGCAGACGCTCGCGTCGACCGCGTGCCCGCCGTCATGCCGGGGATGTGGGACTGCCATGGCCATCTGATGGGGATCCGATCCGCGAACGTCGAGGAGACCGCGAAGACGTCGCTGCCGGTCATGGCGGCGCGGGCGGTGAACAACATGGAGACCGGACTGAAGGCCGGCTTCACGAGCATTCGCGATCTCGTCGGGCTCGGCGTGCACCTCGCGCGCGTCGTCGACGAAGGCACGCTCCCCGGCCCGCACATCTACGGCGGCGGGGCGATGCTCAGCCCGACCGCGGGCCACGGCGACCTGCACATGTTCCCGACGTCGTACATCCATGCGATGGGCGCGTCCGGCCACTACTTCCAGATTTGCGACGGCGTCGACGAGTGCTTGCGGGGCGTTCGGAACCAGCTGCGTCTCGGCGCGAGGGTGATCAAGCTGTGCGCCTCCGGTGGGGTGATGAGCGAGGTGGACCATCCGGAGCACCAGCAGTTCTCCGACGACGAGCTGCGGGCGATTGTCGGCGAAGCGGCACGGGCGGAGCGCGCCGTCGCGGCGCACTGCCACGGCAAGCCGGGCATCATGGCCGCGTTGAAGGCGGGCTGCCGCACGATCGAGCACGGGTCGTTCCTCGACGACGAGGCGGCGGACCTCCTGCGCGAGAAGGATGCGGTCCTCGTCCCGACGCGGTACATCATCGAGCGCCTGATCAAGGAGGGTCCGAAGTTCGGGGTGCCGGACTACGCCTACCGCAAGGTCGTCGCCTTCGGGGACCAGCACAAGCGCTCGCTGCAACTCGCCGTGCGGAAGGGC
>DASPZJ010000033.1:0-3055 GCA_035636315.1 Thermoplasmata archaeon | reverse complement strand
TGGGAAGAGTGTGTCTTCGCGGTGAAGGTTTCGCGCGAAGATGGGACTACGATATCGCGCAGTTCGTCGCGAGCGAGGACGACCTCGAACTCGCGGAATAGCGGCCAAGTCTCCATGGCGAGCTCATATTGACTCAAGTCGTCCACAGCGAATGGAGGGGCTGAACGGGCACATGCGGGGCGAGCTTCAGTCGATTCGGGGTTAGACGACATTCTTCAACGACGCGCGTTCCCACCGACCTCGCGCTAACGGCGCTTGGGAGTGGGTTGCTCTTCCGAACGAGGCTTTGGTGCTGGTTTCGCCACAATCCTCTTAGCCAAGACCCTCTCCAGGATTACCTTCATGTACATCGCGTCGTGCTCGAGCAGCGGCGAGGACGACACGATCGTCAGGTCGTAGTCCTCGTCGAGCAGGCATTCCGCGAGCGGCTCGAAGCGGAGGTCGCCCTTCTTGATCGGCGTGTAACGCAGCTCGTTCCCGTCCGCGTGCTCGACCCCGCTGAAGTGCGAGTGAATGTGCCCCCCGTCGGAGACCTTCTCGAGCTTACTCAGGACGTCGTCGAAGTCCTCGGGACGCTTGAAGAGCCCGAAGCCCCGCGCGTGGACGTGGGCGAAATTCAGGACGGGAAGGATGCCCTTCGCGTTCTTCACGAGCGTCAGGATCTCGTCGAGGCTGCCGACGACCTCCGTCCGGCCGCTCGCCTCGATGCCGAGCCGGGCGTGGATCTTGCCCTTCTTGTACGCGTCGCGGATGAGCCGGAGGTTCTTCGCGATGCGGGTCATCGCCTCCTTCGGAGCGAGTTCCCCGAACATTCCGAGGTGCGTGACCACGATCGGGGAGCCCATGGCCTCTGCGAGCATGCCACCCCAGACCACGCTCTGGATGCTCTTCTGGGCGAGGCCGTCCGCGTCCGCGAGGTCCATGTAGTACGGCGTGTGCAGGGACAACTCGATGTCGAGCTCCCGCGCCATGTCGCCGAGCTGCTGCAGCTCCTGGTAGTCGCCGGCGATGCCGGAGGCGAGGCTGTACAACACGTCCCCTTTCTCGATCTTCTCGTCGAGGGACGAAATCAGGACCTCTTTGCGGTCCTCCTTCCGCCCGATCTGGACGGTCAGCTCTCCGGGGATCTCGCGGGGCGTGCGGCCGACGTCCTCGTCGCCCGCATACCGCTCGTTCAGGTTGACGCGGACGAGCTGGACCTCCATGGCGGTCAGGCCAAGGTTGTGGATGTCCTCGATGCCGTCCCGCAGCGTGCGGCCTTTGCACGATAGCGGGATTCCCGACGGTCCAAAACGAATCACGACTCGTCCACCCCGCGGAGTCCCGGCACCCACTATTATTCTGGAGCGCCTGATATTAATAGTTTTGCGCGATGGACTCGTCGATCGCTGGCGGGAACAGTCTCCGGCTGGCGAAAGTGGAGCGGACCCGGTCCGCGCCCAAACGTTTAAATCGAGCACCCCTTTTAGCGCGCATCGCAAGGCCCGTTTTCATGGCCAAGACCCCTAAGACGAACCCTCACCTCCAGCGCGTCGTGCGCGAGCTGCGGGAGGTCTCCCGAAAGGCCGAGGCGCCGATCTGGCGGGACGTCGCCGAGCGCCTCGAGCGGTCGCGAAAGAACTGGTCGGAGGTCAACCTGTCGCGGCTCAGCCGGTACGCGGCCAAGGGCGAGCAGATCGTCGTCCCCGGCGTGGTCCTGGCGACGGGCGAAATCACGACGGCGGTGACCGTCGCCGCCTTCCGGTCCTCGGAGGCCGCCCGGAAGAAGATCGAAGCGGCCGGCGGACGGGCGATCGGCCTCCTCGACCTCGCCAGCCAGAATCCGAAGGGCTCCGGCGTCCGGATCATGGGGTGACGATGCCGATCATCGACGCGACCGGGCACGTCGTCGGCCGGATGGCCTCGGTCGTCGCGAAACGCCTGCTCAACGGCGAGGAGATCGTCGTCGTGAATGCGGAACACGCGATCGTGACGGGCAAGAAGCACATGGTGTTCCAGGAGTACCGGGCGGCCCACGCCCGAGGGAGCACCGCGAGCCGCATGCGCGGAATCGGACCCTCGTACCCTCGCCGGCCGGACATGATCCTCCGCCGCTCGATCTCGCGCATGATGCCGTACCAGCAACCGCGCGGACGGACCGCGTTGAAGCGGTTGCGGGTCTACCTCTCCGTGCCCGCCGAGTTCAAGGACAAGCCGCTCGAGACCATCGAGGTCGCGAAGCGCCCGCCGCAAGGGCCGTTCATCAGCCTGGGCGAGGTCTCCAAGCTCCTCGGGTCGAAGTTCGAGGTCCGAGCATGAAGGCGATCGTGGCGAGCGGGAAGCGCAAGACCGCGGTCGCGAGGGCTACGCTCACGAAGGGGCGCGGCGTGGTGCGGATCAACAGCGTGCCCGTCGAGATGTACCCGTTCGAACTCGGACGGCTGAAGATCCTCGAGCCGCTCAAGCTCGCCGGCAGGAAGGTCGACTCGATCAACATCGACGTGAACGTGCATGGCGGTGGCGTGATGGGCCAGGCCGATGCCGTCCGGACGGCGATCGCGCGCGGCCTCGTGCAGTACCTGAACGACCAAGACCTCGAGACGCTGTTCCGGGAGTACGACCGCACCCTGATCGTGCCGGACACCCGCCGCAAGCTGCCGAAGAATCCGCTGGGCCGCGGCGCGCGCAAGAAGCGGCAGAAGTCGTACAGGTGAGTCGATGATCATCCCCGTCCGGTGTTTCACGTGTGGCAAGGTCGTCGGGAGCGCCTTCCAACCATTCGTCGAGCGGACGCGAGGAGGAGAAGATCCGGTCAAAGTCCTCGACACGCTCGGGCTGAAACGGTACTGCTGCCGCCGCATGATCCTGTCCCACGCGGAGCTGATCGACGAGGTCCTCCCGTTCGGATGATTCGTCGGTCGCGGGGAAGGGTTTTTAGTCCGGCAGTCCTTCGAGACGCCCGCGGGTCCGTGGGGTAGCTTGGTTCGGGCGCGGGGCCTTGCGGTCTGCCCGCCCGCAAGAAATCCTACCAGCTTGGGGTGCTGGCGACTCCGGTTCAAATCCGGACGGACCCACT
>DASPZJ010000032.1:0-6171 GCA_035636315.1 Thermoplasmata archaeon | reverse complement strand
CCGAAGGATGGCGCGAAGGTCGCGTTGGCGTCGCCGCTCTTCCTCCCGGGGATGACGGAGAAGCAGGCCCGCGCGCTCTTGGCGGCGGCCAACGCCGGCTACTACGAGTTCCCGCGGAACGCGACGACGGAAGAGGTGAGCACGTCCCTCGGCGTCGCGCGGAGCACGTTCGAGCAACACCTGAACCGCGCGGAGCACTACGTCGTCCGGGCGATGCTCCCGATCGTGCGGATGCGGGCCGGGATGCCGCGGGACGAAGCCCTCGAGGTCTACTCGCGATTCAGCCGAGAGCTCGGGCTCTACGTCCGACTGGAGGTCCTCGGGGACCACGTGGCGGGCGTCTCGCTTTCGAAGGAACCGATCCCCGCCTCTACGGGCGCGGACCATCCGTACCTCGCTCGGATCCTCGAGCACATCCGCACGGGGGAGGACGACCTGCAAGACATCCCGTTGCACCTCGAGCTCTCGCCGTTCGAACGAGAGGTCCTCGAACTCCTGCGGACGATCCCTCCCGGTGCGACGATCACGTACGGCGAGATCGCGAAGCGGCTCGGCCACCCGAAGGCCGCGCGCGCGGTCGGGAACGCGGTCGCGCGCAATCCCGCGATCATCGTGATCCCGTGCCACCGCGTCCTGCCCGCTTCGGGCCGGCTCGGGAACTACTCCGGCGAAGGCGGCCCGGAGACGAAACGGCGTCTCCTAGAGCGCGAAGGAGCCCGACTCGCGGCTCCCGGCGTTCCCCGGAATCCAATGAAAGAGGCTGCGCGACCGCGGCCGCTCGCCCGATCGCGAACCTGAACCGGCCGTTCACGAACCCGTCGGCCGTACGCCGCCCGAGACGCTGAACGGATGCTCCTCGGCCGCAGAGGCCTTCGCACGCGGTCGCTCGAGCTGGATCAGGAAGACGCGGAGCGCGTGCGGACGGCGCGGCAGGCGTCTCGATGACTCCGACTCGTGGAACTTGACGAAATCAAGAATCATGACGTCTCCTCCAAAGAAATCAGAGGGGAGCGAGTTCGGACTCGGTCCGAATCACAGGGACTTGACGAAGCCCCAAATCGCTCCCGCGAGGACGAGCGCGCCGGTCATCAGGCCGACGGTCGTGCCGGCCACGGCGACCAACGCGATGGCGGCGATCCCGGCGACGATCATGCCGTTCCTCACGTTGCGTTTCGACACGCCGTAGCCGATCAGGCCGAGCGCGCCGAACAGCATGAGGAACACGGCCCTCGCCACGGAGATCCCGAGGATGCGTTCCGTCACCAGGCTCGGACCTAACGCCACGACGCCCACGAGGGCGGCGATGGCCCCGCCGAGGACGATCGGCACCTGGTAGACCTGCATCCGCTCGAGCGCGCGCCACTTCGACGCGGCCCGCTCGGACCACGTTCCGGTTTCTGTTGCCATGTGTCGTTCACCTCGGCATCCTCCTCGCTCGAGCGTACTTAAGCGTCATTGAACATCCATCGAACGCGGCGCGGGCGTCTAGAAGATGATGTCGCGCGGGCGAACCGCAAAGGAGGACCCTCGCACGCGACTCGCACGACGCGGCGTGTCGAGGGTCTTATACCTTCCCCTCCATGCGCGAACGGGGGTGTCGATACGCGCACGATCGAGATGGACGGGGTCTTCCCGCTCGCGCTCGGCGCGGTGTGGCGGCTGCTGCACGAGCACCTCGATGAGGCCACGCTCCGCGAGATCCATCCGTGGATCCGAAGCGGCCGGGTGGTCCGGGAAAGCCAGCCCGTCCCCTTCGGCGGCCAGATGTTCCCGCAATCCAAGGTCGCGGAGCGAGAGATTCGGATCATGGGGCGAAGGTTCCGGACGACGTGGACGTACGCGATCGAGCCGCCGTTGCGGTTCGCGTACGAAATCAGATTCGAGAACGGTTCGACGAGCCGTTTCAGCAACGCGTACGCGGCTGTCCCGCAAGGCACATTCGTCAAGACGGTCGGAGAGGTCTCCATGAAAGGCGTCCCGACGATCCTGGGGATTTGGGCGACCCGGCGACTCCTCGACCGCGCCGACGACGAGGACCTCGCGTACGCCAACAAGCCGGAACGAGCCCCCGACCGGAATCAAAAAGGCTAAGCCGACTCCGTCGATAGATGGACCTCGGTGGATTGATGGCCCAGCGGTGCCCCCGATGCGGCACGAACAACCGCGACGAATCGCGTTTCTGCCTGTATTGCGGCGCAACGCTCTCCGGCCTGACGGAGGACGGGCCGCGGCCCGCCGTCACCGCGCCGATCTCCACGCCCTCCTCGCCGATCCGCCTGATCCCTCGGCCGGCCCCGCGGGAGCGCGCTCCCGATTTCGTCGGCCTCCTCGGGGTCGCGTTCTTCCTCCTCGTCCTCGGCGTCGTCTTCTATCTGAATCAGAACCTCCTGACGGATCTCCGACAGTGGTGGGACCAAATCGTCGCGGGGCAGCTCCTGTTCCGGCCTCCGGAAGGAGTCATCTCGAGCGCGGTCGGCTTCTGGGCCCTCATCGGCGTGACGAACTTCGTCGTTGCGGCGCTGCGGTGGTCCCTCCGCCGCACGAAGATCCACACGCTCGGGGCGGCGCTCGGGGGGATCGGCGCGATCGCGTTCGCGTACCTGCTCTACCGCTACTCCCTACGCGAGCTCAGCGGGTCCCAACTTGTGTCGTTCGAGGCGGCCGTGCTCGCGATCCTCCTGTTCGTCTACATCGGGCTCGGGCTGCACTGGACGAGCACGAGGCGCCGCCTCGCGTACGAGGCCGCGCGGCGTTCGCCGCGATAGCCTTCAAGGCCGGACGAGGTTGAAGGACTCGGATCCGCCGGGCGGGATGAATTGGCTCCCGCACTCACACGTCCACACGAGTCCCGTCTTCCCCGCGATGACGAGCCGCGTGACCGTGTAGTCGAACCCGCATTTGGCGCACGCGAGGACGACCGATGGCGCGACGGGCTGCCGCATCACCATGACCGGCGCTTCCTTCCTTCGAATCCAAGCCCTCATCTTCGCGAGACGTCTCGGCCTTCCGCGCGCCGGATTCCCTCCGGATTCCGGAGTCGCGGGAGACGTACGTCCGTTGACCCGTGGACTTTCGACCGCGGTCCTCCACTCCCCGCACGGGATATCGATTCGTGACGGATAAAGGGCGACGACATTTCCTACAGTCAATAATGAGAACGTGATGCGGTGCGTCACAGCCGAGTCGTTTGCCATCATGTCGATGTCAGCGGCGCGGATGCAGGCCCCGCCGGTTCCGGGCGGACTCGATTCAGCGCGTCCTCGAGGACCTCGATGACGCGATCCCTCTCGGAGGCCTGATCGGGGTACTCGCAGCTCCAGCGACGCCAGTATGGTCGCTTGTGAGCGATCTTGTACTTGAGGCCGGACATGAACGTCGCGTAGGTGTCCTCGTCGATCTTCCGCACGCGCTGATGCGCGAGGAGATACCAATGGTAGAGCGTGTCCGGAGGCACGCCCGATCCTGGAGGCGCCGCCTGCCCTCTCCGCTTCTTGCTCTTGAACGTGAACTCCCAACGGTCCGGCGCGACCTTTTGCTCTCGCCAGATCGCGTCCGTGTAGCGCCAGGAGTGCGACCCGCCGACCGCCATCCCGCTGTACGATTGCCCGTTGAACTCCTTGAGGTCGTCGAAAGACATGGTCGGGCCACGAAATGCCAGGATGTACATGGCCCTTCTCCGGAGGGAGATGAGTGAAAGTGAGCATGCGAAGGGCACGGCGGCTTGCACGACAGAGAGACGCGAGACCGGAGTCCCAACGGAACGCCGAGCTACCAGGGGAGGCCCATCGCTCCGGCGAGGAACCGATTCAGCGGATCCATCGACGTGCACGCTTCGATGAACGACTCGAAGAACTTCTCGTTGGTGACCTCCGTATCGCGGAACGAGCGCGTCCCGACGAAGTCCTTCCGGCGGAGGTCCTGGATGAGAGGATGGTTCGGGTCGATGCCGGGCGGCGGCCGCTTGAGGGATTCGCCTTCGAGTCGCACCTTGCTCCGGAGGACTTCCTTCCACCGATCCGGTTCATCGAGCATGCGACTGCGGATCTTCGAGAGGATCGGCGAATCGGGATGCCAGACGCCGGAGTACGCGGCGCTCTCGCCTGGACCCAGATGGAGGAAAAGCCCGGGCGTCATGTGCTCCGGTCCCACCGCCTTCGTGTGCCAGAAATGGACCCCGATGTGGGTCTTGTACGGGCTCTTGTCCGGAGAGAAACGGACGTCCCGATAGATCCTGGAAAGGGATCCGCCGAACGGCCGCGCGTCGCCGACGAGGTATGGGCTGAGCTTCTGCAGCCGCGCGCTGGCATCCTTGATGAAGCGGACCGCCGGGTCCTGGATCGCTTTCTCGTATCGTTCCTTGTTCGCCGTGAACCACGGCTTGTTGTTGTTCTTGCCCAATTCCCGGAAGAATCCCATGAATTCCGGGGTGAAGTACCGCGCGCGTTCTCCCATGCTCACGACCCCCTACGACTCGCTGCCTCCTGGGATGCCGCTCCGACGGTTCAACGTTCGCGTGCGGATCTGCCCCTCCACTCGAATGACGTGAACCGGGTTAGCGGGCTCAGCCCATCGGCCGGAACTTGTACCCGTAGTGGATCACGCCGGCCTCGCCTTCTTGTCCGAGCTTCCGGAACGCGGCCTGGACCTTCATCCCGATCTTGACGTCCTCGGGTTTCGCGTCAATAACTTGGGACGTGAGCCGCACGCCCTCTTCCATCTCGATGATCGCCATCACGTACGGCTTCTGCATCTCGAACTGCGCGGGTGCATCGTGGATCACGGTGTACGTGACGACCGTCCCCTTGCCGGTGAGTTTGACGCGCTGCATCTTCCCGATCGACTTGCGGCCGCAATCCGGGCACACGGCCCGCGGGGGGAAATCGACCTGCCCGCAGCTGCCGCACTTCGTGCCGATGAGGTTGTAACGGCTGCCGATTTCCCGCCAGAAACGGGGGACGGCCATCTCAGTCCCCCCGCTCGAAGATATGGACGACCGCCGTGGCGCCGGTGCCGCCCAGAGTGTGCGTCAGCCCGCGACGCGCCCCGACGACCTGCCTCTTGCCTGCCTCGCCACGCAGCTGGCGGACGATCTCGACGGCCTGCGCGACGCCCGTCGCGCCGACCGGCTGGCCGCGGGCCTTCAACCCGCCCGACGTGTTCACGGAGATCTTGCCGTTCAGCGCCGTGACGCCGTCCATCGTTGCGGGGCCGCCCTTCCCCTTCTCGACGAACCTCAAGTCCTCGATCGCAAGGATCTCCGAAATCGTGAAGTTGTCGTGGACCTCCGCCACCTGGACGTCCTTCGGCGTGAGCTTCGCCTCGTCGAACGCGCGTTTTCCCGCGACGACGGTCGCATCCATCGTCGTCAGGTCGCGCCGGTCGTGCAGGGCGAGGAAGTCGCTCGCCTGCCCGGAGCCGCGGAACAGGATCGGTGTATCGGTGAACTTGTGCGCCTTCTCCGCCGCGCAGAGGACGACCGCGGCGGCACCGTCGCTCAGAGGGGCGCAGTCGAACAGCCCGAGCGGCTCGGCGACCCAGGGGCTCTGCAGGACCGCGTCGATCGTAATCTCCTTCTGGAATTGCGCTTCCGGGTTCATCGCGCCGTTCTTGTGGTTCTTCACCGCGACGGAGGCCATGTGCTCGCGCGTCGTGCCGTACTCGTACATGTGGCGGCGCGCCATCATCGCGTACAGCCCGGCGAACGTCGCTCCGAAGACGCTCTCCCACTCCTGGTCCGCCGTGGACGACAGGATCTCTGCGGCCTGGACGTCCCCGACGTCCGTCATCTTCTCCGCCCCGCCGACGACGACGATGTCGTACATCCCGGAAGCGATCGCGAGGCGCGCCTGCAGGAGGGCGATCGCCCCGCAGGCCCCTCCGCCCTCGACGCGCACGGTCGGGAGGTGCATGTCCGCCAGGCCGGAGTAGTCCGCGACGAGCGCGGACACATGCTCCTGGTCGATGAACTTCCCCGCGGACATGTTACCGATGTACACGGCGTCGATGTCCTCGGAGCGGAGCTTCGCGTCCTGGATCGCCTTCAGGCCCGCCTCGATCCCGAGGTCGCGGAAGGAGCGGTCCCACAGCTCGCCGAACTCCGTCGCGCCCACGCCGACGACGGCCACGCCGCGCACGGCCTCAGCCCTCCCGCATCAGGATCTTGCCGCGGTA
>DASPZJ010000031.1:0-5898 GCA_035636315.1 Thermoplasmata archaeon | reverse complement strand
GTCGTTCTGCTGCATGGACCCGGAGCTGTCGATGAGCAGGAGGACGTCCTGGTCCACCCTCGTCACGCGTCCCTGGTGGATCGCGGGAACGAAGGACATGGAGACGTTCGCGTGGGCGACGTCCTTCGTGTCGAACTGGAGGAGTCCGTTGCTCGCGGTCGCGAAGGGTGACACCGCGGCGGTTCCGAGAGGGACGGTGACCGTGAAGTGGCCGTCCGTCGCCACCCCCCCGGCCGCCGTCCCCCAGAGCTGCTCGAACGCGGCGATCGCCTCCAGGGAGGTCAGGTGCTCCGCTTCGTACTGCTTCGCCGGAATCGGCGAGATGATGGCCGCCTGGAGGAAGATGAGTGCGATGAGGAGCGTGAAGAGGGTGGCGATCGTCGACGCGACCCCTTCGGAGTCCTCTCGGAGCAGGCTCGCCATGGGTGGCTCTCCCAGCGCGAACCGAGTCGAAATATCCGGCGTGATAAATTTCATCCGTGATAACCAGGGGCGAAATCACGCCGACATGGGACAGGCCCGAAGATCGACGGAGGGGCGGGCCTGGAGCGGACTCCACGCCGTATCGCTCGCTGCATTAGCCATGGAAAGTTGGGGTCTGACCGGCCGGGTCGAGCCCTTCGCCCTCTCTCGAAGGTCTTGCGGCGTATGTCGCTTTGTTACCGTCGCGATTTCAAACCCGGACGAACCCCGGGCAGGCCTACTTTCGGCGCTTGAGGGCCGGGTTGAGGACTTCTTCCAACCCGTATCCGAGCATCGCGAACCCGAGTACGACGAGCGTGATGAAGATCCCCGGCGGCGCAAAGTACAGCCACCGCTCACGTAGGAGGGCCGAGTTCACGTACGCCTCGTTCGCGATTTGACCCCAGCTCTCGACCGCACCCGGACCTCTCCATCCGAGGCCAAAGAACGAGAGGAACGCCTCCGTGAATACCGCGCTGGAGATCGTCAGGACGGCTTCCGCCCAGACGAGGGGCATCACGTTTGGTAGGATGTGCTTCCGGAGGATGAAGCCGTTTCCCGACCCCACCGCGCGGGCTCGCTCGATAAATTGTCGTTCCTTCACGGTCAGCACCTGAGCGCGGATGATCCGGGCCGTCGTGGGCCAGCTCACGACCGCGATGGCGAAGATGATGGTCGCGAGGCTGCTGCCCAAGATCGCGACGAGGATCAGGACGAACGGCAGCCAGGGGATCACGAGGAAGAAATCCGTCGCCCGGGAGAGCAGCTGGTCCGTTACGCGGCCGTAATACCCGGCGACGAGCCCGACGGAAGTGCCGAGGAGCATGGCAACGATCGAGGAGATGAATCCGATGAGAATTGACACCCGGCCGCCGTACACGACGAGCTTCAGGACATCGAATCCTTGCCAGTCCGTCCCGAAAGGATGGGCATTCGACGGAGGCTGCATCGCAACGGTGCGGTCGAACTGCGTCGGATACGGTCCGACGAGCAATGGTGCGGCGATCGAGATGAAGATGAAGACCAGGATGATGGCGAGCCCGGCCGCGGCGAGTTTGTCACGGAAGAGAAGCCCCAGAAATTTCCGGAATCGCGTCAGATCGAGCGCGAGGCGTTCCCGAAGCGCCGTGGCGCGCCGGCTCGCTTCGGAAACCATCGTCGTCGCCAGGCCTCACGCCTCCCGAACCCGGGGATCGAGGTACATATACAGGACATCGGCGACGGCATTCGCGACGACGACGCCCAGGGTGGCCACGAGGAACACGCCGGACAGGAGCGGGAAATCTCGCACGCGGGTAGCGTCCCACGTGAGTTGCCCGAGACCCGGGATGTTGAACACTTCTTCGATCACGATTGCGCCGCTCACGACCCAGCCGAAGTAGAGGGCCGACGCGGTGAGGACCGGAAGACGGGCGTTCGGCATCGCGTGTTTTCGGAGTTGCTGTTTCTGTGTGAGTCCCTTGGCCATCGCGGTGAGCATGTAGTCTTCGGGCAACGTGTCCGTCAACGAATTCCGAAGGGTGAGCGAGAACCACGCCACGTTCGTGATGACGAACGTGAGGACGGGCAGGAAATAGTGATACAGCTGGTCGAGCACCTTCGTCACCGGATCGTACGTCGCGGCATCCCTTGACTGGACGCCGTACGCGGGGAAGATGGGAACGAGGTACCCTAGGGTGAAGATCAGCATCAACGAGACCCAGAACGAAGGCATCGAGTATCCGATGAGGGTCGTCATCGTGATCGATACATCCGCCGGACGACCCCGTCGCCATCCCGAGATCCGGCCGAGGACGATCCCGAGCCACATCGTCGCGAAGGTCGCGAGTCCGACTAGGACGAGGGTGGTCGACAGCCGCGGTGCGATGACCCCGGCAACGGGGAATCCGCCCTTCTGGTACGTGATGGTCGTGCCTAGGTTCCCCTGCGCCAGGTTGGCGAAGTACACCACGTATCGCGTCGTGATGGGCTGGTCGAGACCCCATTGGCGGATGAGCTGCGCCCGCAGGTCGCTGCCGCCTTGCGTCACATTGGACGAGCCTCGCGGGAGCAGGACGCGCGTCGGGTCGCCTGGCAACACCTGCACGATGAAGAAGTTCAAGGACGAGATGAGCCACACTGTGACGAGGACGTAGACGGCCTTCTTCGCTAGGTACCTACGGAGGTTCGTTGCAACGCCTCGCGATCATGTTCTCGGTTCGAGGTATTTGCTCCTCAGCGCGGAGGGATATTGATTTTCGACTCCTCCTCTTCCTTGGCCCGCTTCCGCAGCATGAGGACCACCGCGACGATCGCGACGGCAACCAACACGACGGCAATCCCGATCCCGGCGATTACGAGGGCCGAGAGACCGCCCCCCGTGGAGGGAGGCGCGACCATCCGGAAGTCCACCGTCGTGATTTGCCCGCCGATCACCGTGATCCCCGTCTTGGTCTGCTGCACATACGAGCTGCTCGTCGCCCGGACCGAGTACGTTCCGTCGGCGACGGACACCTTGTATTGGCCTGATGCATTCGTCGACGTCGCGGCGACGCTCGTGCCGCCGCTCAGGACGGTGATGCCGATCGAGGCGAGCCGTGAACCGTCGGCATCGCTGACGACGGTCCCCGCGATCCATCCGCCGGTGAACGTCAGGGTGAAGTTCACCCATTTCGACGTGGACGCCGTGACGACGACCCCGTTCTGATTCGAAGTGCTGTGTAGCGGCGCACTCGCGGTGACGGTGTACGTTCCCGACGGGAGCTGGATCACATACGAGCCGTCACTCACCGTGTCATTGCCGTAGTTGCCCGGAGTCACCGACACGGAAGCCCCCGCAATCGGGCTACCGGAGGCCAGTTTGACGAACCCGGTAATCGTCCCCAAGGCGGGCGGAGCGGCGGTCACGTTCTCGTAGATCGCGTCGGAGAAGACCGGGGCGTTGAACCCGTCGGCGACGCTCACCTTGACCGTGTAGTTGCCGGGGATCGGCCACGAGTACGAGGCGGTGTCCGTCACGGTCCCCGTTGCGGGCCTCAGCGGGCCCACGGTGATGTTCCCGTCGCCCCAGTCCCATTTGAATGTCAGATTGTCCGTCGACTCCGGATCGGACGATGTCGCGGTGAACACCTGGGTGAGGTTTGTGAACGTGCTCCGGTACGTCGTTCCGGAGATGACGGGCTTCACCGGCGGCTGGTTCGGGGTGACGGTGCCGGTGTATTGTAAATCGAAGAAGAGTGGATTCGCTCCCCAGAACGCATCCATCTGTCGGTACGGGTGGGCATTCCAGTCACCCCAATTCGTCCACAAGTCGGTGCGGTACGCCCATTCCCCGAACGGGAAAACGTAGACGATGTATGTGGCACTCTCGTAGTTGAGCTTCTCCGCCGCACGGACGATCGATTGGCGCTGGGTGAAGTTCGTGGCCGCCAGATGGTCCACGTACAGCTGGTTGTACGTCGCATTGTTCCAATAGTTGTCGTTCCAGCCATCGAGCGTGTAGCCCGATTCGATGGACAACAGGTAGTTCGGATCCGGGTCTCCTGACCAATACCAGATGTAGGTGTCCGTCAGTCCGCCGTAGACCTCTGCGGATAGCGCGTCCTCGGCGAGCGCTTGCACGTCGAGTTTGATGCCGATCCTCTCCCACTCGGCTTGCAGGTAGTTTGCGGTCTGTTGCTCTTGCGGGAACTCGAGGCGAACGTCCATCTTGAATTCGAGGTGTTGGCCCGCCGGGACGAGCTTCGTCACGTTTGGCGGGTCCGGGCACATGCACGCGTTCGTCTGGATGCTCAGCGAGATCGCGTTCGTGGCCATGCGGTACTGCTTGCCCGTCCCGCTATCGGTCCAGTACGAGTCGTAGCCGGCGGCGTCGAGTAACGCGTTCGCCTTCGCGATGTCGAACGTGAGATTGGCGCCGGGATCGGCGGTGGGGTCGTACCACCACTGGGGCGTGATCGGCGACACGAGCGAGTCGCCGCGAACACCCTTCCCCTGGTAGATCGTGCTGACGACGTAGTCCTTGTTCGTGGCCATCGCCATGGCCCGGCGAACGCCCACGTCCCATCGCGCGGGATTCAACGGGGTGTTCTTGTTACCTGGGTCGGATTGCTCGATGCCGATTTCGTTCCAATACTGCGTGCTCAGCAACCCCTCCTGCCACCCGACGTTGGGTTTGTTTTGGACGGTCCCGATGCCGGCCGAAGTCATCTTGGCCAAGTCGATATCCCCTCCGAGGAGCGAGATGGCCATCGTCTGCTCATCTTGGAACTGCTGCAGATAGATGTTGTCGATCGAAGAGGGCCCGGTATGGGTCCCTACCGGATGGTAGTTCGGATTGCGGAAGAGATGAAGGGCTTGTGCGGGCTGGTTCTGGTACTCGGTGTAGATCTGGGCGTCCGCGACGAACGGGCCCGTCCCGATGGGGTTCGGGTTCGGATACGAGTATTGCGCCTGCTGCGGCGAAATCCCCCTCCACTGCGCTTCCTGGATGATCGGCACGAACAACGATTTTCCGGGAACGAACGGTCGATCGAAGTACACAGTGACGTTCCAGGGGGAATTGCTGAAGGCTCCGCAGCCTTGCTTCGGATATTTCCCGGCGCACTGCACGATTCGATTCATGTAGGGTTCGAACGCCCACAGGTGGAAGATGCTCTGACTGTTGTAGTTGATCGTGAACACGACATCGTTGACGGTGAAGTCCGTGCCGTCGTGCCACTTCACGCCCTGCCGAATCTCGTACGTCCAGTTCATGCAGACCGCGTCGCACGAGGCGCTCAACGCGAGATTGGGAACATAATTTCCGTCTTCATCGAACGAAAACAGGTAGTCATAAATCAGGCCGTACAACAGATACGATGGATCGTTCAATCCTTGGAACGGATTGAGGCTGTCGACCGATTCAAGGAAGCCGATCCTCAGGTCCGCCGAAGTGGCCTTCGGCCTCGGCGTGGGCGCACCCCCGCCAAACGGGGCCGAGGCCCCGACAGACTGCATCGAAACCATCAGCACGACAAGACCACAGATCAGGGCGATAGCGCCTGACTTCGTGGAGACTCCTCCCGCCCGGCGCGAACCTCAAGAAAACTCTCGGCCCGCTCCATGGAAGGGATGCCTTGCGGCCATTAAATAGGTTGCCAGACTCCTCCGAAAGGAATCTGCGGAAGTTTCGCGGATTGCCGCTTAGTGTCCATCGTTACGAAAACTGGAATCACAGACTGGCGCATCGTGAGGTGAATTGCGAACAAGAGCCTCGGTTTCGCTTGCGGCTCGCGACATCTTGTAGCCTGCCTTGTCCGTCCTCGAGATACTTTGGTCCGGAACGGTTTTATAAAACCTCAGAGTAGGTCACGCTGCGCGGACGCGGGCCACCGGCCCGAAGGAGTCTGCGAAACGATGGACGAGGACGAAGAACCCGGCAGTCAACGAAGCGAGGCGAGAGATGGAACTCTGGCT